>NZ_JBIAMJ010000002.1:0-46814 GCF_042874035.1 Streptomyces sp. NPDC004284
GGCGCGTTCACGGCACGGTCCGAGGCCGGGATGTTGTGCGTCTCGACCTGGTAGGTGCCGTCCTCGGGAAGACTCGGCTGCCAGGTGTAGCTGTCCCCCGCGACCGCGTCCTTGTTGTACATGTACGTCTGGTTCACCGCGTACTGCGTGTACGCCGTGTTCCCCGACGCCGGCCACGCACCCACCGCCGCGGTGCGCCCGGCCTCGCCGTTGTCCACCACGACCGCCGTGCCGGACAGCTCACCGGTGATCGCGTTGGCGTTGCTCCAGGTCGCCCCGGACTCCGTCCACGCCTGGGTGGCCCGGTGCGCCTCCAGCTGGACCTCGGTGTCGCCGGTGGTGTGGGTCTGGTCGAAGTACAGCTTCAGATCGGCCGAGTCCAGCTTGGTGCCGGCCGGGATGCTGGAGACCGGGAACCGGATCAGCGCCCGCGAGGCACCGGTGGAGGTGTTGCCCACCGACAGACGCCAGTTGTCGTCGTAGTTCGTCGTCGGACCGTCCGACGAGATCATCACGTCCTGCGCCGTGCTCGGCGTCGGCGCGATCGAGAGCGTCGGGTCGATGGTCACCGGGTACTGCCGCCCGGGCGCGGCCAGCCACGCCGCGTCCGGCGTGACCGTCAGCTCCCAGCCCTTGCCCGCCCGGGTCAGCTTCTGGGCCACCTGCCCGCTGTAGGCGGCCCCGTACGGCGCCTTCGCGTCCTTCTTCGCGTCCGTCATGAACGCCGCCGGGATGACGAGGACCGGATCCGCGCCCTCACCGTAGAAGGAGACCGAACCGTCCTTGTTCTGCCTCGGCGTCAGCCCGCCCGCGTCCAGGGTGAAGGTGAAGGACACCGGCCCGGACGGCTTGGCGTCCAGGACGATGTTCTCCTTCACCCGCCCCGGACCCACCTCGTAGGACAGGTCCGCGCCCGGCACCGCGTCCTTGTAGCTGACCGTGTTGCCCTGGGCGACCGGCGCGAGCTTGCCCGCGCCCACGAGGCCCAGGGTGACCGCGTGCCCGCCGGCGGCCTCGAAGCGGACCAGCCGGCCCGCGTCCGAGCCGAACCAGCTGGACGCGGCGTTGGTGGTGTTGGCGAAGGCGAAGCCCCTGGCGCCGGACGGGACGACCGTCGGGTCGATGTCCTTCCAGGACTTGCCCGCCCGGTATCCGGTCGGGACGGCCGAGACCTCGGCCTGCACCCGGCCGTCGGACAGCTGCCAGTAGCGGGCGGTCGCCGTCCGCCTCCCGGTCAGCTCGGCGACCCGCTTCGGCTTCGGCGCCGCCTTGCCCTTCGGCAGCTTCTCCCGACTCGGCAGGACGGGAGTACCGCCGGTCGACGGCTCGACCGGCTTCGCCGGCTCGGCCTTGTCGTCCGTGTCGGAGAACCAGCCCGAGAGGGCATCGAAGACGCCCGTATCACCGTCATCCGAAACCGGAGCCGCATAAGCGACTTGTGGTATCGCAGTTCCGGCCATGGCCGAAACCACGAGGCAGGCTATCGCCCGCCCGTATTTCAGTCTCACGCGAATCCCTTCTCAAGCACCCTTCCTTTTAGGGAGGAAAGGTGTGTCAGGCACGCCGGCGTGGACATTCCGTCGCCGGTCGCGATGGATCTGACCTCAATCGAAGCGCCGCAAGGCATGACAAATCGGGCCACTTCGTACGGGAAGGTGACCTCTTTTTCGCGGTGCGTCGATCGCAGCGGAGGGATTCTGCATCACGGAGTCGATACGCCGTCAACCGATTACCCATTTCGGGCAATCCGGAATTCGGCCTCGGTATATGGCTCGATATTCCCGAATTCAAGTCCGGCGTGACGCGCACGTTGTCGGGATCGGCGCCGCCCGGGCCGAGTGGCGCTTCGGCGCCGGGCGCGGCGAGGACCACCTCGTCATGATCACCCTCGGTACCGGCATCGGCGGTGCCATCCTGGAGGACGGCCAGGTCAAGCGGGGCAAGTTCGGTGTCGCGGGGGAGTTCGGCCACATGCAGGTCGTCCCCGGCGGGCATCGCTGTCCCTGTGGCAACCGTGGCTGCTGGGAGCAGTACAGCTCGGGGAACGCGCTGGTCCGCGAGGCCCGTGAGCTGGCCGCCGCCGACTCCCCGGTCGCGTACGAGATCATCGAGCGGGTCAAGGGGAACGTCCCCGACATCACCGGCCCCCTCATCACCGAGCTCGCCCACGAGGGACGCCCTCCGCCGCCACCTCACCGGCCGCGGCTACCGTCCCGAGGCCCGCATCACCCGCGCCCGGCTCGGCCCCGACGTCTGTATCACCCGCGCCCAGCTCGGCCCCGAGGCCCGCACCGCCCGCGCCCGGCTCGGCCCCGAGGCCGGCACCGCGCGCTCCGCGCTCACCCCGGGCCGGGGCGCCGTCGGCGAGCGGGACGCCGGCATCGCCGGCTGGACCTTCGCCGACGACGCGACCTGGGCCGGCGCCGTCGTGACCCGTGAGGACCGCGCCCGCGCGCCGACATCACGGTCGACCTCACCGGCCCCGCTTTTCCCCGCATGTACGCGGTCTCCGCCACCAGACCCCGAGCTGACCTGGGTGTTCACTCCGTGGACAGGTGGTTGCGGTGCTTCCGGTTGGTGCTAAGGTCCCGTCCATGCAGCGCACCACCACCCTCGCCATGATGCGAATGATGCCCCGAACTTCGGAGGCGCTTCGCTAGCGAAGCCGTGCGCGCACAGGATGCGACGGACCCTCCGGAAACGGGGGGTCCGTTTTTTGTTTCCCCGCATCTTTCCCCCAGCTCTTTCCTCCCCAGTTCGACAGAAGGCGAAGAACCCGCCATGACCCGTCTACCGGTCGTCTCCCTCACCGACTGCGCCGACCCCAACGCGCTGGCCCGGCAGTCCACCCGTATCGCCGCCCTCTTCGGCGCCACGCCGACCGTCCTGCCGCTGACGGGACCGGACCCGGAGGGCGCCGCCGCCCTCACCCTGCTCGACCTGCTGCGCTCCACGGACCTGATCGGCGGGCCGACGCAGCCCGTGGTGGTCCTGGTCAACATCGCCCCGCGGGACGGGCACTGGCCCAACGGCGTGCCGTTCTGCTGGTTCCGGCACGGGGACCACCTGGTCATCAGTACGCTGAACCACCGGGTCCTCGCCCCGCTGGCGGCCTACCTGGGCCTGGAGGAGGTGCAGGTCACCGACGTCCGCGAGGTGCTGGAGGCCGCCGCCGCCGACTGGGCCGAGCTGGCGCCCGCCGAGGTCGAGGAGATGGTGCGGACCCAGTTCCGCAGCCTGTGGTACGTGCCCCTGCTCGCCCGCTGGCTGGCGGACGGCCACGCGGTCCCCGCGCGGCCGCAGGCGGTCCAGCCGCCCGTCGCACGCGAGGTGCGGGTCGCGGTCGTGGACAACTTCGGCAACTGCAAGCTGGACCTGCCGGCCGTCGAACTGCCCGGCTACGACGGCGAGAAGGGACTGCTCGTGCACAACCGGCACGAGGGCCGCGACGTCGAGGTGCGATGTTACGACCGGCTCCCCGACGTCCCTTACGGCGAGCCCGGAATCACGGTCGGAAGCTCCGGTGTCGGCTTCGCCGAACTGGTGATCCGCGGCGGTTCCGCGGCCGACGTGTTCGGTCTGCACCAGGGCGACCAGGTGTTCGATCTCACCAGCTGATATCTCTATCTCACGTCCCTTTTCCCGGACCTCTCCCGAAGGACCCCTCGATGTCCCGTACCCGGATAGCCGTCGCGGCCTCCGCCGCCGCCACCGCCGTCGTCCTGGCGGCGGCCGGCTGCGCGCCCCAGCCCCAGAGCACCACTCCCGGCGCGGCCGGTTCCGCCAAGGCCGCCGACTGCACGACCGGCAGCCCGAGCCTCCACAAGCCCGGCCAGCTGACCGTCGCGACGGACTCCCCGGCCTACGAGCCGTGGTTCGACAGCAACACCCCGTCCAACGGCAAGGGCTTCGAGAGCGCCGTGGCCTACGCGGTGGCCGGCAAGCTGGGCTTCGCGAAGGACCAGGTGAAGTGGGTCGTCGAGCCCTTCGCGCACTCCTACGCCCCCGGGGCGAAGTCCTACGACTTCGACATCAACCAGATCTCCATCACCCCGCAGCGCGCCAAGGCCGTCGACTTCTCCAGCAGCTACTACACGGCCAGCCAGGCCATCCTGACGCTGGACGACTCGAAGTTCGCGAAGGCCACGTCCCTGAGCGCCTTCAAGGACGCCAAGATCGGCGTGCAGGTCGCCACGACCAGCTACCAGGCCGTGCTCGACCAGCTCAAGCCCTCGAAGAAGCCGAGCGTCTTCAACACCACCAAGGACGAGGTCACCGCGCTGACGAACGGGCAGATCGACGCGATCGTCACCGATCTGCCCACCGTGTTCTACCTGGCCGCGGCGGAGCTGGACAACGGCAAGATCGTCGGCCAGTTCGGCTACGCGGGCGGCACCCCCGAGGAGTTCGGCCTGCTCCTGCCGAAGAACAGCGGGTACACCTCCTGCGTGGACAAGGCCCTGAGCGCCCTCAAGGCCGACGGGACGATCGCCGGGCTGACCAAGCAGTGGCTGTCCGCCTCGGCGAACGTCCCCGAGCTGAAGCAGTAGCGGGCCGACTGTGGAACTCACGAAAACGGCCGTGTCGCCGGCGCCGGACGACGACACCTACCGGCCCAGCGAGCACGAGCGGGAGCGGCAGCGCTTCCGCCGCTCCCGCCGGCGCCGCCACACCTGGATCTCCGCCCTGTGCACCGTCCTCGCCCTGGTGGCGCTGGGCGCGGCCGCGGTCGCCTCGCCCGGCTGGGAGCGCGTCAACAGCCTGTTCCTCGACGGCGCCGAGCTCCGTGCCGCGTTCCCCGAACTCCTGCGGGGCTTCTGGCTCAACATCCAGATGTTCCTCGTCGCCGAGGTCCTGATCCTCGTCCTGGGGCTGCTGATCGCCCTGGTGCGGGTGACCCGCGCGCCGGGCCTCCAGCCGCTGCGGCTCGCCGCGACCGTCTACGTGGACGTCTTCCGCGGGGTGCCGACCCTGCTGCTCGTCTTCCTCGTCGGCTTCGGCCTCCCGGCCCTGCAGCTGCAGGGCACCCCCTCCCAGCCCTGGGTGCTCGGAGTGATCGCCCTGGTCCTCTCCTACGCCGCCTACGTGGGGGAGGTGTTCCGGGCGGGGCTGAACTCGGTGCACCCCGCACAGCGCAACGCCGCCCGGGCCCTGGGACTCAACCAGCGCCAGACCCTGCGGCACGTGGTCCTGCCACAGGCGGTGCGCAACGTCGTCCCGCCCCTGCTCAACGACTTCATCGCGCTGCAGAAGGACACCGCGCTCGTCGCCGTCCTCGGCCCGCTGGAGGCGCTGCGGGCGGCGCAGATCAAGGCCGACTACGACTTCAACTACACCCCGTACCTGGGAGCGGCTCTCTTGTTCATCGCGGTGACCATTCCGCTGACCCGCTTCGCCGACCGGCTCCAGCGGCGGGCGGCGCAGCGCACCTGGGCGGAGACGGGCCGATGAACCAGCCACTCCTGCGCCTCCGGGGCGTCCGCAAGCAGTACGGATCGCGCCTGGTCCTGCGCTCGATCGACCTGGACGTCGCCGAGCACCAGGTCGTCTGCCTCATCGGCGGCTCGGGCTCGGGCAAGTCCACCCTGCTGCGCTGCGTGGACCTGCTGGAGGTCGTCGACGACGGCACCGTCCACCTGGGCGACACCGAACTGACCGACCCGCGCCTGGACCCCGACGTCGCCCGCAGGCGGATCGGCATCGTCTTCCAGGCCTACAACCTGTTCCCCCACCTGAGCGTGCTGGACAACATCACGCTCGCACCCCGCCAGGTCCACGGCGTCCCGCGCAAGCAGGCCGAGGCACGGGCCCACGAGCTGCTGGACCGGCTCGGCCTCGCCGACAAGGCGCGGGAGCACCCCGACCGGCTGTCCGGCGGGCAGCAACAGCGCGCCGCGATCGCCCGCGCCCTGGCCACCGAACCCGAGCTGCTGCTCTTCGACGAGATCACCTCGGCCCTCGACCCCGAACTGGTCGGCGAGGTCCTGGACGTCGTCGCGGACCTCAAGCAGCGCGGCCTGACCATCCTGATGGCCACCCACGAGATGGACTTCGCCCGGCAGGTCGCGGACCAGGTCTGCTTCCTGGAGAACGGCGTGATCGTGGAACAGGGCACCGCGGAGCAGGTCCTCACCGACCCCCGGGAGCAGGCCACCCGGCGCTTCCTCGCCCGCGCCCTCGACCGCTCCTAGACCGGCCCTCCCGGACCGCCGGGAGCGGCCGGGAAGCACCGGGAACGACCCGGCGCCGTGCGGGAGGGCGGGAGATGAGAGGGTCTTGCGGGTGAGCGAGACACCGACGAACACCCTTCAATACCGTGTCGACGGGCGAGAGGACGCCCCGGTCCTGGTCCTGGGACCGTCCCTCGGTACGACCTTCCACATGTGGGACCGGCAGATCCCGGAGCTCGTCCGGGAGTGGCGGGTCGTCCGCTTCGACCTCCCGGGGCACGGAGGCGCGCCCGCGGAGCCCTTCACCTCCGTCGCCGAGCTCGGCGACCGGCTCCTCGCCACGCTCGACGCGCTCGGCGTCCAGCGCTTCGGCTACGCGGGCTGCTCCCTCGGCGGCGCCGTGGGCCTCGACCTCGCCCTCCGCGCGCCCCACCGGGTCGCCTCCCTCGCCCTGGTCGCCACCTCGCCCCGGTTCGGCACCGCCGACGAGTTCCGCCAGCGCGGTGTCATCGTCCGGGCCAACGGCCTGGAGCCGATGGCCCGCGCCGCCCCCGAGCAGTGGTTCACGCCGCTCTTCGCCGGCGCGCAGCCCGCCATCGTCGACTGGGCCGTCCAGATGGTCCGGACGACCGACCCCGCCTGCTACATCGCCGCCTGCGAGGCCCTCGCCGTCTTCGACGTCCGCGGGGCCCTCGGCAGCATCGGCATCCCCGCCCTGGTCCTCGTCGGCTCCGAGGACCGGGTCACCGGCCCCGCCGAGGCCCGCACCCTGGTCGCCGGCATCGCCGACGCCCGGCTCGCCGTCGTCCCCGGCGCCTCGCACCTCGCCCCCGTCGAGCAGCCCGCCGCCGTCATCGACCTGCTCGCCGAGCACTTCTCGGGCATCGCCCAGGAGACCGGCGGCACCCTGACCGTGCTGCCGCCGCCCGCACCGCCCGTCCCCGCCGCCGAGCCCGCCCCGGCCGCCCCGGAGGCCGTGCCCGCCGAGACAGGCCGGCCCGACCCGTACGAGAAGGGGCTCGGGCTGCGCAGGGAGATCCTCGGCGACGCCCATGTCGACCAGGCCCTCGCCGACGACCCCGACGGGGCCTTCCAGGAGCTCGTCACCCGCTACGCCTGGGGCGAGGTGTGGAGCCGAGAGGGGCTCGACCGGCGCACCCGCAGCGTCGTCACCCTCACCGCCCTGATCGCCGGAGGCCACCGGGAGGCCCTCGCCGACCACACCCGCGCCGCCCTGCGCAACGGCCTCTCGCCCGAGGAACTCCGCGAGATCGTGCTCCACGCGGGCGCGTACTGCGGCTTCCCCGCCGCCGAGACGGCGCTGCGGGTGGTCACCCGCGTCGTCGCGGAGGAGACGACGCCCCCGGCGTAGCCTGGGCGCGTGAAGCTGACGAAGAAGTCCCACGCCTGCGTGCGGCTGGAGAAGGACGGCCGCACGCTCGTCCTCGACCCCGGCATGTTCACCGAGGAGGACGCCGTCCTCGGAGCCGACGCGCTGCTCGTCACCCACGAGCACGCCGACCACTTCGACGAGGGCCGGCTGCGGGCCGCCCTGGACGCCAACCCGGCCGCCGAGATCTGGACGCTGCGCAGCGTCGCCGACCGGCTCTCGGCGGCCTTCCCGGGGCGGGTGCACACCGTCGGGCACGGCGACGCCTTCACGGCGGCCGGCTTCGACGTCCAGGTTCACGGCGAACTGCACGCGGTGATCCACCCGGACATCCCGCGCATCACCAACGTGGGCTATCTCGTCGACGGCGCCGTCTTCCACCCCGGCGACGCGCTCACCGTGCCCGACCGGCCGGTCGACACGCTGCTGCTGCCCGTCATGGCGCCCTGGAACAAGATCTCCGAGGTCATCGACTACGTGCGCGAGGTCCGGCCGCGCCGGGCGTACGACATCCACGACGCCCTGCTCACGGATCTCGCCCGGCCCATCTACGACCGCCAGATCGGCGAGCTCGGCGGCACCGACCACCGGCGGCTGTCCTCGGGCACCTCCGCCGAGGTGTGATCGCGCCGACTGTCACACCCCGCCAGTAGGCTTGCGCACATGCGCATCGCCACCTGGAACGTCAATTCGATCACCGCCCGGCTGCCCCGGCTCCTGGCCTGGCTGGAGAGCAGCGGCACCGACGTGCTGTGCATCCAGGAGACCAAGTGCGCCGCCGAGCAGTTCCCCGTCGAGGAGCTGCGCGCCCTGGGCTACGAGTCGGCGGTGAACGCCACCGGGCGGTGGAACGGCGTGGCGCTGGTCTCCCGCGTCGGCCTCGCGGACGTGGTGACCGGGCTGCCCGGCGGCCCGGAGTACGAGGGCGTGGAGGAGCCCCGGGCGGTCTCCGCGACCTGCGGCCCGGTCCGCCTCTGGTCGGTGTACGTGCCGAACGGCCGCGAGGTGGACCACGCGCACTACGCGTACAAGCTGCGCTGGCTGGAGGCGCTCAAGGCGGCCGTCGCCCAGGACGCGGCGGGGGACCGCCCCTTCGCGGTCCTCGGCGACTACAACATCGCCCCGGCCGACGAGGACGTCTGGGACCTCTCCGTCTTCGAGGGCGCCACGCACGTGACGGAGCCGGAGCGGGCCGCGCTCGCCGGTCTCCGCGAGACCGGTCTCGCCGACGTGGTCCCGCGCCCCCTCAAGTACGACCACCCCTTCACGTACTGGGACTACCGCGCGCTCGGCTTCCCGAAGAACAAGGGCATGCGCATCGACCTGGTCTACGGCAACAAGTCCTTCGCCGGGGCGGTCTCCGACAGCTATGTGGACCGCGAGGAGCGCAAGGGCAAGGGCGCCTCGGACCACGCTCCGGTCGTCGTCGACCTCCACGTCTGACCGGGTCGTCCCTCCCCGCCGCGGAGATCGTCACCGCGTGCCGGGTGGTCGACGGGGAGGTGGCGGTGCGACGCTGTTCGGATGAACATTCCCTTTCTGGACAGCTGGCTGAAGAGGCATGAGCCCGAGCCCGCGGACTCCCCTCTGGCCGCGGCCTTCGACCGCGACCCGGAGGGGGTGGCCGAGCTCCTCTCCGAGTGCGAGCTGCTGCGTTCCCGTGTCGGGGAGGCCGGGGTGGCCCTGGACGACACCCCGCGCTCCCTCCAGGAGCTCGACCAGCTGCCGCCCCGCTGGCGAAACGATCCGGAGGAGCTGCCCTGGTTCGGGAACGACGCCGGGCTGTACCTCGGCACCGTGATCGTCCGGAACGTGCCGGGCGCCCGCTGGCAGGTGTGGCCCGGCGGCGGCCCCGTGGTGCGGCTCGCCTCCGGCCGGGAGATCCAGGTCGTCGAGGCCGGTCTCGACTGGGCGATGACGGGCGCGCCGGAGCTCTCCCAGGTGTACGCGGAGGCCTCCGAGCACTGAGCCCCACGGGCCGCACGGCACTCTTCCGCAGTAAATACGGCTTATCCCGGTTTCATGCGTGTCGGGCCTGAAGTCCCCTTTTCTCGTGGATAGTTTGCGCTGACCGCGACACCGCTGAGAAACGGGGCAGGGCAGCGCATGGCCGTCGTCGATCCGCTGATCGAACTGCGTGGCGTCAACAAGCACTACGGCGCGCTGCACGTCCTCCGGTCCATCGACCTCGCCGTCGGACGCGGGGAGGTGGTCGTGGTCATCGGTCCCTCCGGATCCGGCAAGTCCACCCTCTGCCGCGCGATGAACCGGCTGGAGAGCGTCGAGTCGGGCGAGATCCTCATCGACGGCCGGCCCCTCCCCGAGGAGGGCAGGGCGCTCGCCCGGCTGCGCGCCGACGTCGGCATGGTCTTCCAGTCCTTCAACCTCTTCGCGCACAAGACCGTCCTCGCGAACGTCTCCCTCGCGCAGATCAAGGTCCGCGGGCGCAAGAAGGAGGAGGCCGACCGGCGTTCGCGCGATCTCCTCGACCGGGTCGGCCTCGCCGCGCACGCCGACAAGTACCCGGCCCAGCTCTCCGGGGGCCAGCAGCAGGGGGCACCTCCCAGGCCCTTAAGGCACTGGGGGAGAGTGGCGATCGCCCGCGCCCTCGCCATGGACCCCAAGGCCCTCCTCTTCGACGAGCCGACCTCCGCGCTCGACCCCGAGATGATCAACGAGGTGCTGGAGGTCATGCGCCAACTCGCCCGCGAGGGAATGACGATGGTCGTCGTCACCCACGAGATGGGCTTCGCCCGCTCCGCCGCCCACCGGGTCGTCTTCATGGCGGACGGGAGGATCGTCGAGGACCGGGTGCCGGAGGAGTTCTTCACGGCCCCGCGCAGCGAGCGCGCCAAGGACTTCCTCTCCAAGATCCTCGCGCACTGACCGGGGTGGCAGCCATGCAGCGTACGCACCGGACCCCGGCCGTACTCGCCCTGCTGCTCGCCGTCGCGGCGACGCTCGGCGGCTGCGGCAGGGAGGGCAGCCCGCCCGTCAAGGGCCCGCAGCCCGACCGGCTCCCCGTCTACCGGGTCCGGTCCGGCTTCACGCTGCCCGGCTCGGCCACCTGGAACCGGGCGAGGAAACGCGGCCGGCTCGTCGTCGGCGCCAAGGAGGACCAGCCCTACATGGGCGAGAAGGACCCGGCCACCGGCCGCTACTCCGGCTTCGACATCGAGATCGCCAAGATGACGGCCGCCTCCCTCGGCTTCGACCCGGCCGGCGTCGACTTCCGCACCATCGCCTCCGCCAACCGCGAGACGGCCCTCCGGATCGGCCAGATCGACTACTACGTCGGCACGTACACCATCAACGGCAACCGCAAGAAGCTCGTCGGATTCGCCGGCCCCTACTACCGGGCCGGCCAGTCCCTCCTGGTCCGCGCCGACGAGAACGGCATCGCCGGACCGCAGGACCTGGACGGCAGGCGGGTCTGCTCGGCCGCCGGCTCCACCCCGTACCAGCGCATCGAGAAGCGCTACCCGAAGGCCGAACTCGTCGCCTACGACACCTACTCCGTCTGCGTGGACAACCTGCTGACCTACCAGGTCGACGCCGTCACTACCGACGACACCATCCTCATGGGCTACGCCGCCAAGGTCCCCGACGCACTCAAGGTCGTCGGGAGGCCGTTCTCCGAGGAGCCCTACGGCATCGGCGTCCCGCACGGCGACACCGCGCTCCGCCTCGCCCTCGACGACGCCGTCGCCGCCCACCAGAAGAACGGCGACTGGAAGAAGGCCTACGACGCCACCCTCGGCCTCTCCGGGGTCCCCGCCCCGCAGCCGCCCGCCATCGACCGCTACCCGGCGAACTGAGGACCCCCACCGCTGACATGGACGTACTCACAGACAACTTCTCGCTCTACGGCGAGGGGTTCCTCGGCACCGTCGAACTCACCCTCTACTCCTCGGCCCTCGCCCTCGTCCTGGGCTTCGTCATGACCGCCTTCCGGGTCTCGCCCGTCGGCTCCTTCCGGGCCCTCGGCACGGTCTGGGTCACCGTCCTGCGCAACACCCCGCTGACCCTGCTCTTCTTCGCGGTCATGCTGGGCCTGCCCCGCTTCGGCCTCGTCCTGCCCTTCGAGGCGTTCGCCGTCCTCGCCCTCGGCTGCTACACCTCCGCCTTCATCTGCGAGGCGCTGCGCTCCGGCATCAACACCGTCCCGCTCGGCCAGGGCGAGGCCGCCCGCAGCCTCGGCATGACCTTCTCCCAGACCCTCTCCGCGATCGTCCTCCCGCAGGCCTTCCGCACGGTCATCCCGCCCATCGGCTCCACCCTGATCGCCCTCGCCAAGAACTCGGCGATCGCGGGGGCGTTCAGCGTCACCGAACTCCTCGGCACCTACAAGACGCTGAGCGAACTCGGCTACGACATCGTCTGGACCTTCGTCTGGATCGCCGTCGGATACCTGATCATCACCCTCGGCATCAGCGCCCTCTTCCACCTCCTGGAGAAGCACTGGGGAGTCGCCCGATGACGAGCGCCACCGCCCTGTACGACATCCCCGGGCCGGCCGCCCGGCGGCGCCACCTCCTCTACGGGCTCGCGTCCACCGCGGTGATCCTCGCGCCGGCCGGCTGGATCCTGTACCTCCTCTTCGACACCGGCCAGTTCGCCGCCACCAAATGGACGCCCTTCGTGTACAAGGGCATTCAGGAACTGCTGCTCAGGGGCCTCGGCAACACCCTCAAGGCCTTCGCCTTCGCCTCGGTGCTCTCGCTCGCCCTCGGTGCGGTCCTCGCCGCCGGGCGCCTCTCCGCGCACCGGGTGCCGCGCTGGACCTCCACCCTGCTCGTCGAGTTCTTCCGCGCCATGCCCGTCCTCGTGATGATCTTCTTCGTCTTCGTGGCGCTCAAGGCGCAGCCGCTGCCCGCGCTCGTCGCCGGACTGACCCTCTACAACGGCTCGGTGCTCGCCGAGGTCTTCCGCACCGGCGTCCACGCCGTCGCACGCGGCCAGGGCGAGGCGGCGTACGCGCTCGGCATGCGCAAGACCCAGGTGATGACGTACGTCCTGGCGCCGCAGGCCGTCCGCGCCATGCTGCCCGCCATCATCAGCCAGCTCGTGGTCGCCCTCAAGGACACCTCGCTCGGCTTCCTCATCACCTACGAGGAGTTCCTGCACGCGGGCAAGCTGATCGCGTCCAACCTCGACTACGACCTGCCGTTCATCCCCGTCGTGCTCCTCATCTCACCGGTCTACATCGGGATGTGCATGCTGCTCTCCTGGTTCGCCGGCTGGGTGGCCCGCAGGGAGCGCCGCAGCCCGAGGACGAAGGCCGCGGAGGTCGCCCCGGCCGCACCGGAGACGCTGCTGCCGGGACAGCGGTAGCGGGCATGGAGCCGCACCCGCCCGGCGGCAGCCGGTGATCACTCCGCCCGCAGCGGGACCGACACGTACGACGGGTCGGCCGTGGGGGAGGAGAAGGTCAGCTGCGCGCCGGTCGGGTTGTGCTCGATGTAGAGCGGGTCGACGGTGTCGACGACCAGCGCGAGCCGGTGCCCGGCGGGGACGTCGTAGGCCGTCGAGAAGAGGTCGAGATCGACGCCGAACGGCTGCCCCGGGGTCCGGCCGTGGAAGGTGTACGGGGCGTTGCTGACGAGTTTGCCGAGACCGAGCGGGCCCACGTCGTACAGGTACGCGACGAGGGTGCCGCTCTCCGCGGTGGAGCTGACCGTGGTGTGCAGCCTCACCGTGCCGCGCACCCGCTGCGGGGTGTCGTACCGCTCCGACTGCCAGACGCCGGCGAAGGCGCGGGGGAGGAGGGGGACGGAGGCGACGGGCGGGGCCTGGAAGAACTGGTCCAGGAGGTTGGAGAGCATGACGACGCCGCCGTCGGCGCCGGAGTCGACGTTCGCCCAGATCCGCTGCGTACCGCCGAGGCCGAACTTCCTCCGGTTCGCGTCGAGGGACTTCCAGTCCGGGTAGCCCTCGTAGCCCGCGTCGGAGCGAGGCTTCAGCCGGACCGGCTGCTCGCGGTCGATGCCGTTGTCGGTGCCCTTGAGGTAGTGGTCGAACCAACGGTGGGCGCTGGTCCAGGTGTCGTTGGGCAGCCCGAGGAGGCCGGTGGCCTCGGCGGTGGCGTGGTCGCCCGGCCGGAACTCCAGGCGCTTGGGGCCGGTGAGCTTCTCGTAGAAGCTCGCGTACTGGTTGGGCGGGAAGATGGTGTCGCCCCAGGCGTTGCCGAGCATGATCGCGGCGCCGTTGGCGTTGATCCGGTCGAGGTACGTGGTGGCGGACCGCTTGCGGCCCCAGGCGATCATGTCCTCCTCCTTGGCCAGGTTCGAGGAGAGGAAGTCGCCCAGGATCTCCTGGAGTTCGGGCCCCGGACGCCCGGTGAGATACCCGGCGCCCCCGAGCAGCGCGGCGGCCTGGAGGTGCTGGGTCCGCCCGCTGTAGATGGACTCGATCAGGTCGGCCCAGCCGCTGAGCGCCGCGACGGCCTTGATCCGCGGGTCGTTCGCCGCGGCGAGCAGGCTGATCCCCGCGCCGTACGAGACTCCCGCCATGCCCACGTGCTCGGGGTCGGAGGGGGTGTTCGCCAGGGCCCAGTCGATCACCTTGGAGGCGTCGGCGATGTCCTTCGGTCCCGCGGTCTCGATCTCCCCACCGGACTGCCAGAAGCCGCGCGAGTTGTAACTCACCACGACGTAACCGGAGTCGGCGAGCTTCTGTGCCTGCGCGAGGTACTCGACCTGGGGCACGGCCCAACTGGTGGGCAGCACGATCAGGGGGTGGCGGGCGGCGGTGTCGGCTCCGGCGGGCGTGACGACGTTCGCCTTGAGGACGGTGCCGCCGTCCCCGGCGATGTCGACGAAGCGGACCGGGGCATCGGCGGCCTGAGCCGTGGGCGCGAGCCCGAGGGCCGTCCCGGCCACGAGGGCGGCCGAGACGGCGAGGGCGAGGGATGGGCGCACGGGGCACTCCTCACTGGGGCACTGGCGGGGGGCAGTGAAGTGAAAGTGACCCGACGGTAACCGGGGTCCCTTACCTGAGGTAACTGATCGGTAAGTTACGTGCGGGTAACGATTGGTGGCAGGATGTCCTGGAGAGCGGCGGCCTCTCCCCCGTCGAGGGCCGGACCGAGCGGGTCCTCGGCCCCGCGGCCGGTGGCCAGCAGCGCCCGCTGATGGCCCCTCAGGACGTGGTCCAGTCGCTCCTTCCGGTGCGGCACGTCCGCGTCGAGCCGCCGTGCCGCGGCCACCGCCTCGCCGTACAGGGCCAGGTGGATCTCCGGATCCTCGAACTCGCGGGCCCGCTCGGCCAGCGCGTCGACCAGCTTCGGCAGATACGCCCGCGGGCTCACCTCCGCGAGGATCCGGTACGCGTCCAGCCGCTCCCGGAGGCCCGGCTGCTCCGACCCCAGCAGCAGGACCCGCGCCCGCAGCACCGCGTCCTGGCTGAACTTCCCTGCGTCTCCCATGTGCCTCCTGTTCTCCGTGTGATGCACGACGGAGATTCTGGGAGTCGGGGAACAGGCCGGACAAGGCTCGCGAACTGTGCGTTCCGTCCTACGAAAAACGGCTCTGACCTGTCATGATGGTGACGTCTTCACCCCTGGATCACCCCGGACGGGAGGCGCACGGTGGGGGACCCGAGCGACGCACCCGACGTCTTCGACCCGCGGCTCTACGCCGCCGGCATCCCGCACGACCGCTTCCGCGCCCTGCGCGACCGCGCCCCCGTCGCCCGGCAGGACGAGCCCGAGATCCTCGGCTGGCCCGCCGGGCCCGGGTTCTGGGCCGTCACCCGGCACGCCGACGTCGCCCGGGTGCTCAAGGACTCGGAGGCGTACTCCTCGCACCTCGGCGCCACCCAGATCCGCGATCCCGACCCCGCCGATCTGCCGTTCATCCGGCGCATGATGCTCAACCAGGATCCTCCGGAACACGGAAGGTTGAGGAGGCTCGTCAGCCGGGCCTTCACGCCCGGGCGGATCGAGCGCTTCGCGGCCACCGCGCGCGACCGGGCGCGCGAGCTGCTCGGGGCCGCGTTCGCGGACGGTGGTGAGGTGGACCTCGTCCGGACCGTCACCGACGACTACGCGCTGCTCAACCTCACCGACCTGCTCGGGATCCCGGCGAGCGACCGGGGGCTGCTGCACGCCTGGACCGAGCGGGTCATCGCCTATCAGGACCCCGACGAGCCGCCGGTCCTCGACGCCGAGGGGAGGCCGGTCAACCCCCGCTCGCCGGCGATGCTCGCCGAGATGTTCGGCTACGCGCAGGAGCTCGCCGCGTACAAGCGCGCGCATCCGGCCGACGATGTCATGAGTGTGCTCGCGGCCTCCGAACTGGCCGACGCCGAACTGGAGATGTTCTTCTTCCTGCTGACCGTCGCAGGGAACGACACCGTCCGCAGCGCGGCCCCCGGAGGGATCCTCGCCCTCGCCGAACACCCGTCGGAGCAGCGGCGGTTGTGGAGCGGGGAGGTCTCGCTCGACACGGCTGTGGACGAACTCCTGCGCTTCCACCCGCCCGTGCTCTCCTTCCGGCGCACGGCCGCCCGCGACACCGAGCTCGCCGGGCAGAAGATCCTCGCGGGCGACAAGGTCGTCGTCTTCCACGCCTCCGCCAACCACGACGAGCGCGTCTTCGCCGACCCGCACCGCCTGGACCTCGGCCGGACCCCCAACCCGCACGTGTCCTTCGGCGACGGGCCGCACGTCTGCCTCGGTGCGCACTTCGCCCGGCTCCAACTCCGGGTGTTCTACGAGGAGGTGCGCGCGGTCTGCGGCGGCGTGGAGCTCGCGGGACCGCCCCGGCGCCTCGTCTCGAACTTCATCAACGGGATCAAGTCGCTGCCGGTGCGGCCGCTGGAGCCGTCCGCGCCGCGCTCGTGACGTCGGCCACCAGTTCCACGACGTCGGGGCCGTAAGCCTGCGAGTTGACGACCTTCAGGAGGAGGACGAAGGAGCCGTCGCGGTGGCGGCGCGCGAGTGACTCGTAGTGGCGGGCGAGGTAGCGGGTCGCCGCCTGGTTGGTGATCGCGCGCTGCCCGCAGAAGAGGAAGACCGGCCGGCAGTCCTCGCCCGCCATGAGCCGGGCGAGGATCACGTACTCCTCGACGCCGGAGTCCATCCGGTAGCGCTCCGAGCCGATCAGGAACGAGCCCTGGTCCGGGCCCCGTTCCACGTCCGTGTTGACCGTGAGCCCGGGCAGCAGGGTCGACAGGTGGGCGGCCATGCGCCGGTTCGAGTAGGGCCCGCCCACGCAGAACTCCGTCCGGTCGCCGAAGCCCTGGTGCGCCTGGTCGTGCTGGAGTATCCGGGCGTGCGCCCCGCAGTCCTTGATGAGCGCGCAGAGTTCGAGCAGCGCGAACACGTCGTAGCGGTGCACCGCGCTGTCGCCGCCCGACTCCCTGTTCACCACCAGCAGGCACTCGGAGCTCCCCGGGAGGCCGAAGAACGCCTGCTTGCGACGGAGTTTGCGCCGCCATTGGTACGTGCGGCCCACCCAGCCGAAGGAGGCGCTGACCCCGGTCGCCAGGACCCCGAGCACGATGTTGCGGACGTCGTCGTTCATGTGCGCGCATGCTAGCGGCGATCCGGCCTTCCGTTCGAGGCGGTCCTGACGGGAGACGGCGCGGGAAGTTACGCTGCGCGGACGGTCGTTGACTGGAGGTAGGAATGCGTCGCTCCGCCGCTGCCAGGGTCTCCCTTCTCGCCGTCGCGGCGACGGTGCTCTCGATGGGAGCCGCCGCGCCACCGAGCACGGCCACACCACCGGTGAAGGAACCCGTCGCCGTCGGGTACGGCGGCGCCGTCGCCAGTGTCGACGCCGACGCCTCGGCCGCCGGCGTCGAGGTGCTCCGCAAGGGCGGCAACGCGGTCGACGCCGCCGTCGCCGTCGCGGCCGCCCTCGGCGTCACCGAGCCGTACTCGGCGGGCATCGGGGGCGGCGGCTACTTCGTCTACTACGACGCGAAGAGCCGTACCGTACGCACCATCGACGGACGCGAGACCGCGCCGCGCAGCGCCGACGCGAACCTCTTCGTCGAGAACGGCAGGCCCATCCCCTTCGAGGAGGGCCAGACCAGCGGCCGCGGCGTCGGCACCCCCGGCACCCCCGCCACCTGGAAGACCGCCCTCGACGCCTGGGGCAGCAAACGGCTCGCCGCCCTGCTCGAACCCGCCGAACGGCTCGCCCGCGAGGGCTTCACCGTCGACCCCACCTTCCGCGCCCAGACCGCCGCCAACGAGGCCCGGTTCCGCGACTTCCCGGCCACCTCCGCACTCTTCCTGCCCGGCGGGCAACTGCCCGTGGTCGGCGCCACCTTCAAGAACCCCGACCTGGCCCGTACGTACGAGACGCTCGGCCGCGAAGGCGTCGGCGCCCTCTACCGCGGCCCGCTCGCCCGGGACATCGTCGACACCGTCCGCACGCCGCCGCTCCGCGAGGGCGCCACCCGGACCGTCCGCCCCGGCGACCTCACGGAGGACGACCTCGCCGCGTACCGCACCGAGTCCCGCAGGCCCACGAAGGTCTCGTACCGGGGACTCGACGTCTACGGCATGGCCCCGTCCTCCTCCGGCGGTACGAGCGTCGGCGAGGCGCTCAACATCCTGGAGGGGACCGACCTCTCGGCGGCCACCCAGGCCCAGTACCTGCACCGCTACATCGAGGCCAGCCGCATCGCCTTCGCCGACCGGGGGCGCTGGGTCGGCGACCCGGCCTTCGAGTCCGTGCCGACGCGCGGCCTGCTCTCCCAGCGCTTCGCCGACTCCCGGGCCTGCCTGATCCGCGACGACGCCGCCCTCACCAGCCCGCTCACCCCCGGCGACCCGAGCAGCCCGGTGCCGTGCGCGAACGGCGGCACCGCCGCCCCGACCACGTACGAGGGCGAGAACACCACCCACCTCACCGTGGCCGACAAGTGGGGCAACATCGTCGCCTACACCCTCACCATCGAGTCCACCGGAGGCAGCGGCATCACCGTGCCCGGCCGGGGCTTCCTGCTCAACAACGAGCTGACCGACTTCTCCTTCGCCCCGGCGAACCCGGCGGTCCACGACCCGAACCTGCCGGGACCCGGCAAGCGGCCGCGCTCCTCGATCTCGCCGACGATCGTCCTCGACGCGCACGGCCGGCCCGTCCTCGCGCTCGGCTCGCCGGGCGGCGCGACCATCATCACCACGGTCCTCCAGACCCTCACCGGAGTCCTCGACCGGGGTCTGCCGCTCGTCGACGCGATCGCCGCGCCCCGCGCCAGCCAGCGCAACCAGGCCACCACCGAACTCGAACCCGCCCTGTGGAACAGCCCGTTGAGGACGGAACTGGAGGCCATCGGGCACGGCTTCCGGCAGAACCCTGAGATCGGCGCGGCGACCGGTGTGCAACGCCTCCCGGACGGCCGCTGGCTGGCCGCCGCGGAGACGGTGCGCAGGGGCGGCGGCTCGGCGATGGTGGTGCGCCCCGACGCGGGCTAGCAGCGGACTACGGGGCCGTCAGGACGCGCGGGCCGTCGTCCGTGATCGCCACCGTGTGCTCGGCGTGCGACGCGCGCGAGCCGTCGAGCGTACGGATCGTCCAGCCGTCCCGTGCCGTGTAGTGCTCGTCCGTGCCGCCGCCGATCAGCATCGGCTCGATCGCGAGCACCATCCCGTGACGCAGCTTCATGCCCCGGCCCGGGCGTCCCTCGTTGGGGACGCCCGGGTCCTCGTGCATGGCGCGGCCGATGCCGTGGCCGCCGAAGCCGTCCGGGATGCCGTACCCCGCGGCCCGGCAGACCCGGCCGATCGCATGGGCGATGTCGCCGATGCGGTTGCCGACGACGGCCGCCGCGATGCCCGCCTCCAGGGCTTCCTCCGCCGTGCCGATCAGCCGGGTGTCCTCCGGCCGGGCGGGGCCGACCGTGAAGCTGACCGCAGCGTCGCCCGCCCAGCCGCCCAGCGTCGCCCCGCAGTCCACGGAGACCAGGTCGCCCGGGGCGAGGCGCGTCCCGTCCGGGATGCCGTGCACGATGGCGTCGTTCACGGAGACGCACACGACCGCGGGGAACGGCACCGGGGCCCACTCCGGGTGGTAGTCGAGGAAGGGCGAGCCGGCGCCCGCCTCCGAGAGCACCTCGCGCGCGGCCCGGTCGAGCTCGGCGAGCGCGACGCCGGGCGCCGCCTTCTCCCGCACCGCCGCCAGGGCACGGGCCACCACCCGGCCGGACTCACGCATGGCCGCCAGGGATTCGTTCGTCTTGATCGTCACCATGGCCAATTACTATACCGGTATAAGTATGGGGTGGTGGTATTAGCATGGGGGCATGGTGCGCACACCCCTGACCCCCGAAGAGCGCGAGCGCGGCGAGCGCCTCGGCCTGCTCCTGCGCGAGGCGCGCGGCGAGCGGTCCATGGTCGAGATCGCCGCGGCCGCCGGCCTCTCCGCCGAGACCCTCCGCAAGATCGAGACCGGCCGGGCCCCGACCCCGGCCTTCTTCACCGTCGCGGCCCTGGCCGGGGTCCTCGGCCTCTCCATGGACGAGCTCGTGGTGCACTGCACCCTCGTCGGCGCCCCGTAGGCGCCACCCGGGGCGACCGGGACGGCTGGACGGTCAGGACGACACCGCCAGCTGCACCCGGCTGTGGCGCGGGCGCTCGATCTCGTCGAGGAGGGCGAGCGCCAGATCGGCGTGGGCGATGCGGCCCGTGCCGTCGATCGCCGTGCCCACGGAGGTCCGGTAGCCGCCGGTCCGCTCCGCCTCCGCGTTCAGATCCATCCCCGGCACCACCATCAGCCAGTCGAGCCCGGGCCCGGCCTCCGCCGTGAGCAGCTCGAACTCGGCCACGTGCCCCTGGGAGAACGCCCGCCACGCCTCGGGGAAGTCGGGCGCGTCCATGATCCGCACCCCGGGGGCGGTCTCCAGGGTCGTGGCGATGCCCAGCGTGAGCAGCCGCCCGACTCCGGCCTCCGCGAGCCCGGCGACCATCGCCTTCGCCGCGGCCGTGAAGAAGTCGACCGAGGGGACGTCGAGCCGGACCGCCGCGTTCACCGCCGCGTCGTGGCCCGCCGCGAGTGCCGCCACCGAGGCCGCGTCCGTCGCGTCACCCCGTACGAGCGTGACGCCCGCACCCTCCAGGTCGCGGTACGCGTCAGGGTCGCGGACCGCCGCCGTCACCCGGTGGCCCCGGGCCACCGCCTCCGCCACGGCCGCCCGGCCGATCCGCCCGCCGGCGCCGAAGACGATGATGTTCTTGCTGCTGTCGATGTCCATGCCCGGACCGTAGGACGGGCACCCCTGGTTACTTCAACGGTACTGGGCTAGCGTCGGCGGCATGACCGAGCAGCCGTCCCCGCAGCCGCTGAGCCCCTCCCTCTTCCACGACCCCGACTGCGGCGGCAGCCCCACCCGGCCCATCCGCGTCGGCGGCAAGTGGACGGCGATGGTGCTGCGCTGTCTGGAGGACGGGACGCCCCGCCGCTTCTCCGAGCTCCGCGTCCCGCTGCACTGGATCACCCCCAAGGTCCTGACCGAGACCCTCCGCGCCATGGAGCGCGACGGCTTCCTCGCCCGTACCGCGCACGACGAGAACCCGCCCCGCGTCGAGTACGCCCTCACCGACCTCGGCCGCTCCCTCCTCGCCCCGCTCGACACGGCCTGCGCCTGGGCGCGCGTCCACGCCCCCGAGATCACCGAGGCCCGCAGCGCGTACGAGCGGGCCGCGTCCTAAGCTCCGGGCATGATGCCCGAAGAGCTGCGGCACGGCCGCTACGTCAGCCTGACCACCTTCCGGAAGAACGGCACGGGGGTCGCGACGCCCGTCTGGTACGCGGTGGAGGACTCCCAGCTGTATGTGTGGACCCGCTCCGACTCCTGGAAGGTCAAGCGCCTGCGCAACGACCCCCGGGTCGAGGTCGCCGTCTGCGACGTGCGCGGCAACATCGCCGAGGGCGCCGGGCGGTTCACCGGCACGGGCCGGCTCGTGGAGGGGGAGGAGCTGGGCCGGATCCGGCGGCTGCTCGCGCGCAAGTACACCTGGCAGTTCTGGCTGACCGACGTGCCGGCCATGATCGTCCGGCTCGGCAAGCGCCCGCACACCGGGATCGTCGTGACGTTCTGAAAACGGTCCGTAGTCGTCCCGTAACACGACTGCGGTCCAATACCCGCGGACCGGAAGGTTCCAGTCGACGGCGGGTAGGTGCGAAGCGCATGACGGTGTATCGACTCCCGGTGGAAGTCGCCTTGTTCAGGGGCTGGTTGACGGAGCTCGTCGGCCGCGGCCGGCCGGACGGCGGCTGGTACGGAGTCTTCGCCGCACGCGACCCGGAGGGCCTGCGCGCGTGCCTCGACGGGGCCGAGATCCCGCCCTGGGACGTCGTCGCCTCCCTCCTCCAGGACGCCGGGGAGCCCGGCGACGGGCCGTTCGCCGCCCGCGGCCGGACCCTGTACGCGGCGGCCGCGGGCGCCCACGACGGCCGGCCCGGGGGAGCGGAGGCGCTCGCCGAACGCCGGGACCTCATGGAGGGCGAACGCCGGCGCGCCGAGACCCGGAGCCGCGAGCTCACCGAACGCCTCCGCACGACCCCGGACCCGGCGGAGGCGGCCCGCCTGGAGCACGACCTCGCCTGGACCCGCGACGACCACGCCAGGGCGGCGGCCCGCGTCAGGGAGTTGACGGGCAGGCTGGCCCGGCTGGAGGCGCCGGACGCCTGGGGCGTGCCGGACGCGTCGGGTGCGTGGGACGCGTGGGGCGCGCCGGATCGTGGTGCGGGTGTGGGTGCGGACGTGAGCGCGGGTGCGGCGCGGGGGCCGGTGGCCGGGGCCCCGGGCGGTGTCGCCGGGCCGGTGCCGGCCGCGCCGCCGGCCCGCACCGTGGTCCAGGTGCCCGCCGGCCCCGTGACCGCCCCGCCGGAGGGCGCCCCGAAGCCCCCCAAGGTCAAGCGGCGCCCCCGGGGTGCCCGGTACGCCTGGCTGGAGGAGGGCGCCGACGGGGCGGAGGAGGTCCCGGTGCCGCTGCCCGCCCTCCCGGCCGGGGGAGCGGCACCCCGGGGCGCCCGGTTCGGCGCCGCCGCCCAGCCCGTCGCCACGGCCCCGGCGGCTCCCCGGGCGGACCCCGCCGAGGCCGTCCGCGCCGCGGCCAACGCGGTCTACGCCCTGCGGCGCCTCCGCGCCCAGGGCCGCAGCGGCGAGGCGCACGCCCTGCTCTGCGAGGCGCTCGGCGGACCGCCCGCACGGCTGCCCGCCCTCGCGGCGGAGCTGCACCGGGCCGGGCTCGGCGCCGACTGGTCCACCCTGCTCTGGGAGGCGGCCTCGCTGCCGCCCGGCCGGCTCGCCGCCGTCGCGGGCGCGCTCGCCGACGCGGGCCGGGCCGCCGACTGCGAGCAGCTGCTCCGGCAGGGCGTGGCCCGCCCGGTCGAGGAGCTCGCGGGGGCGTGCGCCGCGCTGCGCGCCGAGGACCACCACCGGGAGGCGCACGCCCTGCTCGCCGCGTTCGTCCGGGTCCGCACCCCCGAGGACGCCGCCCGGCTCGCGGGCGCGGACCCGCACGGGCTCGTGCCCCAACTCCGTGCCGCGGCCCGGGCGGTGTCCGCGTCCCGGGAGCGTGACCTGCTCCATGCCCTGAGGGTGGCGGGCCTGGCCGGAGCGTGACGTACGGCGGGGCTTTTCGTACCGACACGTACGGGTCGGTACGTGTCGGTACGTGTCCGACGTGGACCACTCGGGTATGAAACATGATCGACCCGGCCGCTTCGCTGCGGCGGTCTTGCTCCGGGGTGTGACGGGGCTTACGTTCTCCTCCTACGCACCGCGTCTACGTGCGTAGAGGCTCTCTGACGCCGTGCCGAAGGAGCAGCTCATGACCGACGTCGTACGCGCCGCGCTCGTCCAGGCCACCTGGACCGGCGACACCGATTCCATGATCGCCAAACACGAGGAGCACGCCCGAGAGGCCGCCCGGCAGGGCGCCAGGGTGATCGGCTTCCAGGAGGTGTTCAACGCCCCCTACTTCTGCCAGGTCCAGGAGCCCGAGCACTACCGCTGGGCCGAGCCGGTCCCGGACGGCCCGACCGTCCGCCGGATGCAGGACCTCGCCCGCGAGACCGGCATGGTGATCGTCGTCCCCGTCTTCGAGGTCGAGAGCGAGGGCTTCTACTACAACACCGCCGCCGTGATCGACGCCGACGGCAGCTACCTCGGCAAGTACCGCAAGCACCACATCCCGCAGGTCAAGGGCTTCTGGGAGAAGTACTACTTCCGCCCCGGCAACGCCGGCTGGCCGGTCTTCGACACCGCCGTCGGACGGATCGGCGTCTACATCTGCTACGACCGCCACTTCCCGGAGGGCTGGCGCCAACTCGGCCTCAACGGAGCGCAGTTGGTCTACAACCCCTCGGCCACCCATCGCGGCCTCTCCTCGTACCTCTGGCAGCTGGAGCAGCCCGCCGCCGCCGTCGCCAACGAGTACTTCGTCGCCGCCATCAACCGGGTCGGCATCGAGGAGTACGGCGACAACGACTTCTACGGCACCAGCTACTTCGTCGACCCGCGCGGTCAGTTCGTCGGCGAGGTCGCCTCCGACAAGGCGGAGGAACTCGTCGTCCGCGACCTCGACTTCGGCCTCATCGAGCAGGTCCGGCAGCAGTGGGCCTTCTACCGGGACCGCCGCCCCGACGCGTACGACGGGCTGGTGCGGCCGTGAGCAGCCTGTACGACCGGCACAAGGCCGTCATCCCCGACTGGGTCGCCCTCTACTACCGCGACCCCCTGGAGATCACCCACGGTGAGGGCCGGCACGTCTGGGACGCCGAGGGGCGCAAGTACCTCGACTTCTTCGGCGGCATCCTCACCACCATGACCGCCCACGCCCTGCCCGAGGTCACCAAGGCCGTCAGCGACCAGGCCGGGCGGATCATCCACTCCTCGACGCTCTACCTCAACCGCCCCATGGTGGAGCTCGCCGAGCGCGTCGCCGGCCTCTCCGGCATCCCCGACGCCCGGGTCTTCTTCACCACCTCCGGCACCGAGGCCAACGACACGGCCCTCCTCCTCGCCACCGCGTACCGCCGCTCCCAGCAGATCCTGGCGATGCGCAACAGCTACCACGGCCGCTCCTTCTCCACCGTCGGCATCACCGGCAACCGGGCCTGGTCGCCCACCGGTCTCTCCCCGCTCCAGACGCTGTACGTGCACGGCGGCGTCCGCACCCGCGGCCCCTACGCCCAGTACACCGACGAGCGGTTCATCGAGGCCTGCGTCGCCGACCTCGAAGACCTCCTCGGCCACACCCGGGACGTCGCCGCCCTCATCGCCGAACCGATCCAGGGCGTCGGCGGCTTCACCTCCCCGCCCGACGGCCTCTACGCCGCCTTCCGCCGCGTCCTCGACCGGCACGGCATCCTCTGGATCTCCGACGAGGTGCAGACCGGCTGGGGCCGCACCGGCGACCACTTCTGGGGCTGGCAGGCCCACGGCCAGGCCGGACCGCCCGACATCCTCACCTTCGCCAAGGGCATCGGCAACGGCATGTCCGTCGGCGGGGTCGTCGCCCGCGCCGAGATCATGAACTGCCTCGACGCCAACTCCATCTCCACCTTCGGCGGCTCCCCGGTCACCATGGCCGCCGGCCTCGCCAACCTCTCCTACCTCCTGGAGCACGACCTCCAGGGCAACGCCCGTCGCGTCGGCGGCCTCCTCATCGAGCGCGTCCGGGCCGCGGCGGCCGGAGTCGCGGCGGTACGGGAGGTCCGCGGCCGCGGCCTCATGATCGGCATCGAGCTGACCGAACCCGGCACCGACCGGGCGAACCCGGACGCGGCCGGTGCCGTCCTGGAGGCGGCCCGCGAGAACGGCCTGCTCATCGGCAAGGGCGGCGGACACAACACCAGCACCCTGCGCATCGCACCGCCGCTCTCGCTCACCGTCTCCGAGGCCGAGGAAGGCGCCGCGATCCTCGAAGGGGCCCTCCGGTCGATCTAGTTCGGTAGCTCTGGCCCGGTACCGGCGTGGCCGGCGGTCGTCGTGAAGGGAATTCTGGGAGATGACTCGGACTCTGATTACCGGCGGTCTCGTGATCACGGCCGCCGACGAGGTGCACGCGGACGTGCTGATCGAGCACGGCCGGGTGGTGGCGCTCGCGGCGCCGGGAAGCCAGCAGTGGGCGGCCGACCGGGTGATCGACGCGTCGCAGAAGTACGTGATCCCGGGCGGTGTCGACGCGCACACGCACATGGAGCTGCCCTTCGGCGGGACGTTCGCGTCGGACACGTTCGAGACGGGGACGCGGGCGGCCGCCTGGGGCGGGACGACGACGATCGTCGACTTCGCGGTGCAGTCGAGGGGCGAGTCGCTCCGGGCCGGCCTGGACGCCTGGCACGAGAAGGCGGACGGGAAGTGCGCGATCGACTACGCCTTCCACATGATCATGTCGGACGTGAACGAGTCCACGCTCAAGGAGATGCCGAAGCTCGTCCAGCACGGCGTCTCGTCGTTCAAACTGTTCATGGCGTATCCGGGGGTCTTCTACTCGGACGACGGGCAGATCCTGCGGGCGATGCAGAAGGCCGGTGACACGGGCGGGCTGATCATGATGCACGCGGAGAACGGCATCGCGATCGACGTCCTCGTCGAGCAGGCCCTCGCCCGTGGCGAGACCGACCCCCGCTACCACGGCGAGGTCCGCAAGGCCCTCCTGGAGGCCGAGGCCACCCACCGGGCCATCCAGCTCGCCCGGGTCGCGGGCTCCCCGCTGTACGTCGTGCACGTCTCGGCGGAGGAGGCGGTCGCCGAGCTGGCGGCGGCCCGGGACAAGGGCCTTCCGGTCTTCGGCGAGACCTGCCCCCAGTACCTCTTCCTGTCCACGGACAACCTGGCGGAGCCGGACTTCGAGGGCGCCAAGTACGTGTGCAGCACGCCCTTGAGGCCGAAGGAGCACCAGGCGGCGCTGTGGCGGGGCCTGCGGACGAACGACCTCCAGGTGGTCTCCACCGACCACTGCCCGTTCTGCTTCGTGGGCCAGAAGGAACTGGGCCGGGGCGACTTCTCGAAGATCCCCAACGGTCTGCCCGGGGTGGAGAACCGCATGGACCTGCTCCACCAGGCGGTGGTGGACGGGCACATCTCGCGCCGCCGCTGGATCGAGATCGCCTGCGCGACCCCGGCCCGGATGTTCGGCCTCTACCCGCAGAAGGGGACGATCGCGCCGGGCGCGGACGCGGACATCGTCATCTACGACCCGCACGCCACCCAGACCCTGTCCGCCGAGACGCACCACATGAACGTCGACTACTCGGCGTACGAGGGGAAGACGGTCACCGGCCAGGTCGAGACGGTCCTCTCCCGCGGCGAGGCCGTCATCGACCAGCACAAGTACGTGGGCCACGCCGGCCACGGCACGTACGTGCCGCGTTCCACCTGCCAGTACCTGAACTAGGAGAACCGCGTTGGACTTCGGACTCGTCCTGCAGACCGACCCGCCCGCCTCACAGGTCGTCGGCCTGATGCGCCGGGCGGAGCGCAACGGCTTCCGCTACGGCTGGACCTTCGACTCCGCCGTGCTCTGGCAGGAACCCTTCGTCATCTACAGCCAGATCCTCGCCAACACCACGAAGCTCCACGTCGGCCCGATGGTGACGAACCCGGGGACGCGCACGTGGGAGGTGACGGCCTCCACCTTCGCGACCCTCAACGACATGTACGGCAACCGGACCGTCTGCGGCATCGGCCGCGGCGACTCCGCCATGCGCGTCGCCGGCCGCAAGCCGAACACCCTGGCCCGCCTCGGCGAGGCCATCGAGGTCATCCGCGACCTGGCGGAGGGCCGCGAGGCGACCGTCGACGGAAACCCGATCCAGATCCCGTGGGTCAAGAACGGCAGGCTGCCGGTGTGGATGGCGGCCTACGGCCCCAAGGCCCTCGCCCTCGCCGGCCAGAAGGCCGACGGCTTCATCCTCCAGCTCGCCGACCCGTTCCTCACCGAGTGGATGGTCAAGGCGGTCCGGCAGGCCGCCGCCGACGCCGGCCGCGACCCCGACGCCCTCACCATCTGCGTCGCCGCCCCCGCGTACGTGGGCGACGACCTGGCCCACGCCCGCGACCAGTGCCGCTGGTTCGGCGGCATGGTCGGCAACCACGTCGCCGACCTGGTCGCCAAGTACGGCGAGCACTCGGACATGGTCCCCGAGGAGCTCACCGCGTACATCAAGGACCGGCACGGCTACGACTACTCCCACCACGGCCGCGCCGGGAACCCCGACACCGCGTTCGTCCCCGACGAGATCGTCGACCGCTTCTGCCTCCTCGGCCCCGCCGAGGCCCACATCGAGAAGCTCCGCCACCTCAAGGACCTCGGTGTCGACCAGTTCGCCGTCTACAACATGCACGACAACCGCGAAGGCACCATCGACGCGTACGGCTCCGAGATCATCCCCGCGCTCAACGCCTCGGCCGCGGGCTGAGGAGCGGGGTCACCCGAGGGTCTCGACGAGGGCGCGCAGGGCCCGGGTGACGGGGGGCCACGCGGCGGAGTCCGGGTCGATGACGTCGAAGTGGCTGCCGTGGGGGATCTCGGTGAGCGTGGTGCCGGTGGTACGGGTGTAGGCGCGGGACATGTCGACGGGCAGGGCCTCGTCATCGGTGCCGTGGACGACGACGGTGCGGCCCGCCGGGGTGCCGAGCACGGCGGGGTCGGCGGCGGCGTACCGCTCGGGGACCTCGGCCGAGCTCCCGCCGAGGAAGTCGGCGACGGCACCCCGGCCGCTGCCGAGCCGGTCCGCGTGGGCGAGGTCGGCGGTGGGGGCGAGAGCGAGGACGCCGCGGACCGGGGCAGGTGCCTCGGTACGGCCCGGGGCGTCCGCGGGCAGACGGTGGCGGGCGGCCGCCCACAGGGCGAGGTGCCCGCCGGCGGAGTGCCCGGCGTAGACGACGCGGTCGGTGTCGATGCGCCCCGGCGCGGCCCGGGCGGCCAGTTCGGGCAGCCCGTCGACGGCCCGCGCGGTGTCCTCCAGGGTCGTCGGCCACCCGCCGCCCGCACCGACGCGACGGTACTCGACATTGGCCACGGCACAGCCGCCGTCCCGGGCGAGCGCGTCCGCGAACGCCCCGGTGTGCTGCCGGTCGTGGGCGGCGCGCCAGAAGCCGCCGTGGAAGAACAGGACCAGCGGCAGGCGGTCCGGTCCCGGCCGGTCCGGAAGGTGCAGATCGGCGACCTGGTCGGGGTGGGAGCCGTAGACCAGCGGAAGGGGCCGCTGCGGGCTCCCTTCGGGGGTGTCGTCCGCGACGGGCGTGTCGATCATGGACCTCAGACTGTCAGCCGGGAAGCGTCCGCGACAAGGGGCGTCAGGCCGTCGGAACGCGTCGGCGGGCCGGTGCGGAGCCCCGACCGCGAGCGGTCAAAGGGTGCTTCCGGTCATGAGCGCGACAGTCCGGGGCCGCCGTGCGCGGACGGATCCGGCGAGCGCCAGCCAGGCCGTGGCGAACAGCCAGCCGCCGAGCACGTCGGAGAACCAGTGCACCCCGAGATAGACGCGGGTCAGGCCCACGGCCGCCGCCCAGCCTCCGATCAGTGCGAGCGGCAGGCGGGGGACGGGGGAGCCCCGCAGCAGCAGGGCGGCGATCAGGAGGCCGGCGGTCAGGGCGGCCGTGGTGGCGTGGCCGGAGGGGAAGGACCAGTTCGAGGCGTATGTCGCCCAGTCCCCGGCCGGTGGGCGTGGCCGGGCGACCAGGGCCATCAGGGCGTACCGCAGCGCCTGGCCGGCGCCGAGGCACAGGGCGAACCCGGCGGCCGTGGTGACGCGCCGCCGTGGCGTCCCGCCCACGGCCAGGCCCGCCAGGACGACCACGACGTACGGGAACACCCCGGTGCCGGTGGCGGTGACGGCGCGCGCCAGGGCCAGGGCGAGGGCGGGGCGGTGCCGCAGGGACCAGTCGTGCAGGGCCGTGTCGGCGGGCAGCGGTCCGTCCGACGCGAGGAGCAGTACGGCGGTGAGGAGGGCGAAGGCCGCCGTGGCCGCCAGGGCCGTCCGGCCGGGCCGGCGGGCGGCCCCCCGGCCGCGGTCGGTCACCGGGCCGTGGTCGGTCACCGGGCGGCCAGCAGGGGCCGCAGCGGGCCGCGTACCAGCCGCTCGGCGAGGGCGTCCTGGTAGCGGTGTACGGCCCACGCGGCGAGCACGGCCACGGCGGCGCCGAGGAGGAAGCCGGCGAGGACGTCGTGCGGGTAGTGCGCGCCCACCCACACCCGGGAGGCGGCCATCAGGGCCGCCGCCACCAGGGCGACCGCGCCCAGCCGGCGTGAGACGAACAGCAGCGCGAAGGCCGCCGCGGCGGCGAGGGTGGCGTGGTTGCTGGGGAAGGACCAGTCGCCGGGGGCCGGGCACGCTTCGAGGACCGCCACGTGGAGCGACTGGCAGGGGCGGGCCTCGCGGACCGCCGACTTCAGCAGGCTGCTGACGGCGAACGCCGCGACGGTGATCAGCGGGACGGCGAGCGCCCGCGCGGCCCGCTCCGGACCCCGGCCGCGCGCCCGCCACCAGGCCGCCAGCATGAGGACGGCGAACAGGGCCAGGCCGTAGGTCGAGTAGTCGCCGACGATCCGGTCGAGCCAGGTCGGGGCGGTCTGCGCGGTGTGGACGATGTCGAGGTAGGCGGTGCCGTCGATGGTCGAGCCGTCGAAGGCCGACGGGTCCGCGGGGACGGTCGCCGCGGCGGTGAGGGCGGGCATCAGACGTTCCCGCCCGGCCGGCGGGCCCGCCGGGAGCGGGTGAGTTCCAGGGTGACGGGGATGAGGGAGAGGACGACGATCACGGCGATGATGGGCAGGAGGTAGCGGTCGACGTTCGGCACCGAGGCGCCGAGTCCGTATCCGGCGAGGACCAGTCCGACCGTCCACAGCAGACCGCCCAGCACCTGCCACGTCGTGAAGACGCGCGCCGGGACGCCGAGGATGCCGGCGAGCGGGTTGAGGACGGTCCGCACGATCGGCAGGAAGCGGGCCAGCACGATCGCCTTCGCGTACCCGTAGCGCTCCAGGATCTCCGCGGCCCGGTCGGCGCCCTCGCCGATCTTCCGGGACTTCGTCCGCGACAGGAACGTCGGGCCGGCCTTGCGGCCGAGGAGGTAGCCGGTCTGCGCGCCGGCCAGGGCGCCGACGGCGGCGGCGAGCAGCACCCAGGGCAGCGACAGATGGCCGGGCTCGGTGGCCGAGCCCGCGCACAGCAGGCCGGCGGTGAACAGCAGGGAGTCGCCGGGCAGGAAGAAGCCGACGAGCAGGCCGGTCTCGGCGAAGAGGACGACGCCGAGGCCGAGCGTCCCGAAGGCGGCGAGCAGGGACTGGGCGTCGAGGACGTTCACGGCGAGGTGCGCCTGTGACGCGGCGGTCAGCGCGGGGGTCATGGGTGAAGCCCCTTCTGGTGGGCGGGGACGGGCGTCGCCGAGCGGAGGAACCGGATGCTCGACGGGCACGGGGAGGCGGCGACGGCCTATCCTGTCTACAGGACAGTAGTCGGTCTACTTCACTGTAGACGCAAAGTGGGTGGAGAGGGTTCCGTGACAGAGTCCGAAGGTGAGCGCAGGCCCGCCGGCGAGCTGGAGGCCAGCGTCCTCGCGGCACTGTGGGCGGCGGGCGCGCCGCAGACGGCCGCCCAGGTGAGAGCGGCGATATCCCAGGACCTGGCGCGCACCACCGTCGCCACGCTCCTGGGGCGCCTGCACGACAAGGGCGCCATCGGGCGCCGGCCGGGAGGCCGGGGCTTCCTCTACTTCGCCATAGAGGACTCGAACGGCCTGACCGCCCGCCGCATGCACCGCGCACTCGACCAGGGAGGCGACGACCGCAGCCTCGTGCTGGCCCGCTTCGTCGAGGGACTCAGCCCCGACGACGAGGCCGAACTGCGGCGCATCCTCCAGGAAGACCGCCTGTGATCGCCCTCCTCCTCATCCCCCTCCTGCTGCCCTGGGCCCTCCCGCCCCTGGCCCGCGGAACGCTCGCCCGCGTCCGGCCGGACATCGCCCTCGTGGCGATCACCGGCGCCGCCGCCGCGCTCGCCGTCGGCGTCGTCGCCTGCCTCGGCGTCCTGCTGCTCCCGCTCGTCCTCCGCGTCCCGGGTTTCGCCGCCCTCCTGCACCTCCTCCAGCCGCTCCAGGCCGGTCCGGCGGCCCTCGTGTTCACGACGTCCGCCGTGGCGGCCGGCGCCCTCGTGGTGACCCTGATGGCGGCCGTCCGCGGCGCCGTGGCGGAGGCGGCCCGGCTGCGCACGGCCCGCCGCAGGGTGGCGGGGCTTCCCGAGGCCGGAGGCCTGTCCGTACTCGACGACGACCGCCCCGACGCGTTCGCGCTGCCCGGCGGTCCCCGCGGCACGGACCGGATCGTCGTCACCGCCGGCATGCTCCGCGCCCTCGACCCCCACGAGCGGGAGGCGCTCCTCGGTCACGAACGCGCCCACCTGGCCGCCCGGCACCACCTCTTCCTCGGCGTCGCGGCCCTGGCCGGCTGGTGCCACCCGGCCCTGGCCGCCGTCGTCCCGCAGGTCTCCTTCGCGGCCGAGCGGGCCGCCGACGAGGCCGCCGCCCGGGCCTGCGGAGACCGCCGCCTGGCCGCGCGCGCCGTCGGCCGCGCCGCCCTCGCGGCCGGTTCCCGCCCGGCGGGACCGGAACTCCCCGTCCTCGCCGCGGGAGGCACCACCGGCCCGGTGCCCGCCCGCGTCAGGGCCCTGCTCGCCCAGGCCCCCGCACGCCGCGTCGCCCCCGCCCTGCTCGCCATGCTCCTCCTCTGCTCCGCGGCGGGCGTCTCCTCGGCCGCCGGCGCCGTCTGGCTCCATCAGGGGGTGGAGATCGCCCAGGGCGAGCAGCCCTGAGGCCGCCGGCGGGCCCGTGGCGATCGGCTTCGCGGGGTCAGGGGAGGAACTCGTAGGACGGGCCGTCGGGCGCGCGGTCGCGCGAGCACAACGTCACGTCCCTTCCCTTGAGGTAGGCGAGCAGCCAGGCGCCGAACGTCATCTCGTAGAGCGTCCACGACGGACTGTCCATCTCCTGGACCAGGACGCGCCAGGGCGACGAGGGTCCGTCGGGGACGCGGAGGAAGACCGTCTCCCCCGTCGTGGCCGTCGCCACCGGCAGCAGTTCACCGGGGCCCGCCCCTGCCCGGCCCGGCAGGAACCCGGCCATGTCCTCCTCGCGCCAGAACTCCAGGTCCAGCCCGATGTCCTTGCCCAGTTCGTGCAGGAGATGACCGGCGGGGTGCTTGAGGAACAGCTGCCCGTTGATCGAGATCGAACCGTAGGCGTCGACGATCGCGCGGAAGTCCGCGGGGAACTCGACGCCGAGTTCCCGTTCCAGGCCGGTCCACGGCGCCGGATCCGACCAGTTGAACCGGGGTTCGCCCAAGAGGGCTCGTATCTCCGAAAGCGTTGCCACCTCTAGGCCCTTTCTGATGCTGCGACTCGGGGACACCGTAGAGCGACGACCGGTCCGTTCCGCCTCCCTTGACGCCTCTGCCCCGCAGGACGAGACTCCGCACGGTCAAGAACCCCACGCCCCGCACGGCCTCGTTCCGTCCCCGAACGAAGGGTTCCGTCCATGACCGCAACCGCACCGTCCTCCGGCAGACCCGGATCCCCGGACGTCCGCGACGACCGTGTCGAGCTCGCGCCCGGCACGCTCCCCGCGGACCCCCGCTTCGTCAACGACGACCTGCTGCCCGTCCCCGTGGCCGGGCGCCGCTGGACCACGTACAACTTCGCCGCCCTCTGGGTCGGCATGGCCCACAACATCCCCTCCTGGATGCTCGCCTCCGGTCTCGTCGCCCTCGGCATGGACTGGAAGCAGGCCGTCCTCACCATCGCCCTGGCCAACGTCGTCGTCCTCGTGCCGATGCTGCTCACCGGGCACGCCGGACCGAAGTACGGCATCCCCTTCCCCGTCCTCGCCCGCGCCTCCTTCGGACTGCGCGGGGCGAACCTGCCCGCCCTCGTCCGGGCCGGCGTCGCCTGCGCCTGGTTCGGCATCCAGACCTGGATCGGCGGCCAGGGCGTCTTCGTCCTGCTCGACAAGGTCTTCGGCGGCATCGGGACGGACGCGTCGAGGATCGGCGGCCAGCCGTGGACCCTGTGGTTCTGCTTCCTCCTCTTCTGGGCGCTCGAACTCGCCGTCATCTACCGGGGGATGGAGGCCCTGCGCCGCTTCGAGAACTGGGCCGCGCCCTTCGTGATCGTCGGCGCGCTCGCCCTCCTCGTCTGGATCACGGTCAAGGCGGGCGGCCTCGGCCCGCTCCTCGACCAGCCGTCGAAACTGGGCTGGGGCGCGGACTTCTGGTCCGTCTTCTTCCCCGCCCTCATGGGCATGATCGCCTTCTGGGCGACCCTGAGCCTCAACATCCCCGACTTCACCCGCTTCGGCGCGGGGCAGCGTTCCCAAGTCCTGGGGCAGACCCTCGGGTTGCCCACCACGATGACCCTGTTCGCACTGCTCTCGGTGCTCGTCACGTCGGGCTCGCAGGCCGTGTACGGGGCGCCGGTCTGGGACCCGGTGGCGCTCGCGGCGAAGACCGACAACGTCTTCGGGCTGCTCTTCGCCCTGGTGACGGTCCTGGTCGCCACCCTCTCCGTGAACCTCGCCGCCAACGTCGTCTCCCCGGCGTACGACCTCGCCAACCTCGCCCCGCGGCTGGTGAACTTCCGTACGGGCGCGCTGATCACCGGCGTCGTCGGCGTGCTCATCATGCCGTGGAAGCTCACCGCCACCCCCGAGCTGTACATCTTCACCTGGCTCGGCCTGGTCGGCGGCCTCCTCGGCACGGTCGCGGGCATCCTCATCGCCGACTACTGGCTCGTCCGCCGCACCGTCCTCGACCTCGCGGGCCTCTACCGGGCCGACGGCCCCTACTGGTACCGGGGCGGCTGGAACCCGGCCGCCGTCCTCGCCTTCGGGGTCGGCGGAGTCCTCGCCGTGGGCGGCTCCCACTCGGCGCCGGGCACCGGCCCGTTCCCGGAGGACGGCCTGATCCCCTTCCTCAAGCCGCTGGCGGACTACGGCTGGGCCGTGGGCCTCGCCGCCGCCCTGCTCCTCTACACCGCCCTCATGAGGCGCGGGGCAGCCGCCCGGCCGTCCTCCCGATCCAGCTGAGGTAGGACCAGACCCGGGTGTTCACGGCGGGGGTGTCGGTCGCGCACCCCTTCCCGTACGAGACGAGACCGATCACGTACGGCGTCCCCGCGATCGTGTGGACCAGGGGGCCGCCGGAGTCGTACTGGCAGGTGTCCCGCCCCGGCGCGTACGTGCAGAGCTGGGCGGCGGTGACCTGCGGCATGCCCCGGGCCCCGCACGTCGGGTTGCTCATGGTGGAGAGGACCACGGTCCGCAGGACGTCGGAGGTACGGCCCCCGAAGGAGGTGGTGCCCCAGCCGGGGGCCTCGACCCGCGCGTGGTCGAAGGTGCCGTGGGCGAAGCGGCCGGGCAGGGCGACCGGCCGCACGTCACGGCCGAACGCCACCGGCTCGGCCAGCCGGATCAGCGCGATGTCGTCGCGCTGGGTGTCCGGGTCGTAGCCCGGGTGGGGAAGGAACGAAGCGGGGGCCGCGAGGACGGCGTTCGGGCTGTCGTCCGCGCGCGTCAGATCGTGATCGCCGAGCAGCACCCCCACGCGCGCGGTGTTGCCGTACGAGCCGGTGAGACAGTGCGCGGCGGTCAGCACGTACCGCTCACCGACCAGCGCCCCACCGCACATCACCCGCCGCTCCTCCAGGTCCACGAGCCCCACCATGAACGGATACTGATGCGGCCGCGCCTCCTCGCCCCCGACCACCGCCTGCGCCGCCGGCCCGCCCCCGAGCGGACACACCGCCATCACCGCCCCCGCGACCGCCGCCACGAGCCGCCTCGCCCGTCCCACCTGATCTCCGCCCTGTCGACACCGCGTTCCCGGGACCACCGATCATGCGGAGACGTTTCCGCACGCCCGTCGTGGCCCGCGTGGGCATCAACGACGGAGGCGCGGTGGGGTCACCTGATCATGGGGCCGGACGGGTGACCGATGGTGTGATCAGCGGTCGGGGTCGGGGGCCCAGCCGGGGACGTGCGCGGCGGCGGCCGCGTCCCAGGCCGGGGCGCCGCCCGGGAACGGCCAGGCGCGGGTGAGGTCGGGGGAGTGGGCGATCTCCCGGAGCCTGGAGGCCAGCCCCCGGCTCTCGTTCGCGATCCGCACGGGGCCGAGCGGGCCGTCCAGCGCGGCGACCCGCTTCTCGTACTCGATCACCGGACGCTCGGCGCAGAGCGCCACCCACGCGGCGTCCGGGGCCCGGGAGAGGAGCAGCACCTCCGGCCGGCCGCCCTCCGCGAGCGCCGCCGTCAGCCGGTCGTGGCCGTCCAGGACCACGGGGGAGTCGAGCCCGCTGATCCACCAGGCGAACACGGGCGGCAGCACCCCCTCCCGGTACTGGCGGCGGTACGCCCGCACCCGGGGCGCCTCCACCGGCGAGAGCGCCCGCAGCGGCAGCAGGTCGCGCGCGTCCTCGACCGGGTCCCCGTACCCGAACCAGGTCAGATGACCCCGGTCCGGGTCATGGGACAGGAGCTTCGGCCAGTTGCCGTCCACGAACCAGCGGTGGACATCCGGGGCCAGCAGCCACTCGCCCGCGTGGAGCGGCCCGCTGTCGGATGCCCTGAGTTCCGTCTCCGCGCGCGCGGCCCAGCGTGCCGTCCACTCCTCCGTGCCCGGCGCCGCGAACTCCGCGAACGAGCGCGCCCGTTCGGCCCGGAGGGGAGCCAGCGGGGAGGCGTAACGGCCGGTGCGCGCGTAGTGCACCCCGTAGTGGGTGGCACGTGGCCGGGCGAAGAGCACGGGGGCCTCGCCCTGGAGCAGCACCAGCCGGCGTCCGTCGGCGCACTCCATCCGCAGGCCGGGCTTCACCGGCTCTTCGACACGCATGCCTTCACCCTACGCAGCCGGTGGTCACGGCACTCGGGAAGTCCATTCCTCGGTGGCGAACTTGGACTCCGCGAGCTCCTTCGCGCGGGTCAGTTCGTCCTCCGTGACGTGGCCTTCCGTGAGGCCGTAGCGGTTGCGGAAGGAGGTGATCATGCGGGCGATCACGGCCTCGCGGGGGAGGCCGGTCTGACGGCGGAGGGGGTCGACGCGCTTCTTGGCGCTCTTGGTGCCCTTGTCGGAGAGCTTCTCCCGGCCGATGCGCAGGACCTCCGTCATCTTGTCGGCGTCGATGTCGTACGCCATCGTCACGTGGTGCAGGACCGCGCCCTCGCCCGCCACCAGCCGCTTCTGGGCCGCGCCCGCGATCTTGCCGGCGTCCGTGGCGATGTCGTTGAGGGGCTGGTACCAGGCGCGGACGCCCAGGTCGCCGAGCGCGCCGAGGACCCAGTCGTCGAGGTAGGCGTAGCTGTCGGTGAAGGAGAGGCCCTGGACGAGGGCGTCGGGGACGGAGAGGGAGTACGTGATCGTGTTGCCCGGCTCGATGAACATCGCCCCGCCGCCGCTGATCCGGCGCACCACCTGGATGCCGTGCCGCTCCGCCGCCTCCGGGTCGACCTCGTTGCGCAGGGACTGGAAGCTGCCGATGACCACGGCCGGGGCGCCCCACTCCCAGATCCGCAGGGTCGGCGGGCGGCGGCCGGCCGCGACCTCGGCGGTGAGGACCTCGTCGAGGGCCATGTGCAGCGCGGGGGACTGCGGCGGCTCGTGGATCAGCTGCCAGTCGTAGTCGGTCCAGTCCGTGGCGTGGGCGAGGGCCCGGCGGACCGCGACGCCGACGCCCTCCGTCGTCAGGCCGAACATCTGCGTGCCCGGCGGGAGCGCCGCGTCGATCCGGGCCGCGAGCCCCGGGGCGTCCGTGTCGACGGGGGCGCCTTCGAGGGCCCCGTCGATCGCGAGGATCGCCTCGTCCGGTTCCAGGAAGAAGTCGCCCGCGACCCGGACGTTCCGCAGGACCCCGTCCTCCGCGTCGAGGTCGACGACCACCAGCTTTCCGCCGGGGACCTTGTACTCACCGTGGTAGGCGCCGTGCACGGAAGCCTCCCTGTCTGTCCGTAAGGGGTGAACTCGGCCGAAGGGTACTCCCCGGGGAAACAACGGGTGACAAGCGCGGCATTCCGGATGTCAGCGGCCCGTGCTTAGCTGGAGCCATGATCGAAGACTTCCTTGAGCACGTCCTCGACGGCGGTACGACCGAGGTCGAGGAGGCCGTCCGCAAGGCGGCCGCCGCCGAGATCATGCCGCGTTTCCGGCAGCTCGCCGCCGACGACATCGTCGAGAAGAACGGGCCGCACGACCTGGTCACGGTCGCCGACCGGGCCGCCGAGGTCCACCTGACCGCCTCGCTCACCGCCCTGCTGCCCGGCTCCGTGGTCGTCGGCGAGGAGGCCGTCCACGCCGACCCCGCCCTCTACGAGGCTCTGCGGGGCGACGCGCCCGTCTGGATCGTCGACCCGGTCGACGGCACCCGCCAGTTCGTCCACGGCGACCCCGCCTTCTGCACCCTCGTCGCCCTCGCCCAGCACGGCGAGGTCCTCGCCTCCTGGACCTTCGCGCCCGCCCTGGAGCAGCTCGCCGTCGCCGTGCGCGGGCGCGGCGCCACGCTCAACGGGCAGGCGATACGGTCCGGTTCACCGGCGCCCGGCGAGGTCCTGGAGGTCGCCACCTCGCACCCCGACTACACCACCCCGGACCAGAAGCGGGCCCTGCTCGGGCTGCGGACCGAGGGCGTCCGGCCGCGCCCCTGCGGCTCCGCCGGTCTCGAGTACCTCGCCGTGGCGCGCGGGGAGCTCGCCGGCACCGCCTTCAGCTGGGAGTACGCGTGGGATCACGCCGCCGGACTCCTCCTGGTGGCCGAGGCGGGCGGCGCGACCACGACGATCGCGGGGGAGCCGTTCCGGATCGCCGGGGGCAACGCGCTGCCGTTCACGACCGCCCGGGACGCGGCCACCGCCGAGCGGATCCGGACGCTCCTCGGGGGCGTGTGAGGCGCGGTCCGCCACCCGCCTATCCTGGGAGTCCTGGCCATCGGCTGACGAAGGAGTCCGAAGGTGACGAACGAGACGTCGATGCTCGATGTTGTCGTCGTGGGGGCGGGACCCAACGGACTGACGGCCGCCGTCGAACTGGCCCGGCGCGGCCTCTCCGTGGCCGTCTTCGAGGCCAAGTCCACCGTCGGCGGCGGTGCCAGGACCGAGGAGCTCACCCTCCCCGGCTTCCGCCACGACCCCTGCTCCGCCGTGCACCCGCTCGGCGCCGGCTCGCCCGTCTTCAAGACGATGCCGCTCGACCGGTACGGCCTGGAGTGGCTCCACGCCGAACTGCCCATGGCCCACCCCTGGGACGACGGCACCGCCGCCGTCCTCGCCCGCTCCGTCTCCGAGACCGCGGCCTCCTTCGGGCCGCGCGACGCGGGGACGTACCGCAGGCTCGTCGCCCCCTTCCTCGGCAAGTGGGACACCCTCGCGAGCGACTTCATGCAGCTGCCGCTCACCGCGCTGCCCCGCGACCCGGTCATGCTCGCCCGCTTCGGCCTCGCCGGACTCCCGCCGTCCACCTGGCTGATGCGCAGGTTCAAGGACGAGAAGGCCCGCGCGCTCCTGGCCGGGCTCGTCGGCCATGTCATCGCCCCGCTCGGCGGCTTCGCCACCGGCGCCGTCGGCCTGGTCTTCGCGCTCGCCGCGCACGCCGGCGGCTGGCCGATGCCCCGGGGCGGCTCCCAGTCCATCTCCGACGCCCTCGCCGCGTACCTCAAGGACCTCGGCGGCGCCGTCCACACCGACTTCGAGGTCAAGCGGCTCGACGACCTGCCGCCGGCCCGCGCCTACGTCTTCGACACCTCGCCCACCGCCCTCGCCCGGATCGCCGGCCTCGGCGGGCACTACGACCACTACAAGTACGGCGCCGCCGCCTTCAAGATCGACTACGCGCTCGACGGACCCGTGCCCTGGACCGCCGAGGAGGCCCGCCGCGCCGGCACCGTCCAGGTCGGCCCCACCGCCGGCGAGATCGGCACCGCCCTGCGCGAGGCCTCCTCCGGCACCGCCCCCGACACGCCCTTCCTCATCACCGCGCAGCCCAGCCTCGTCGACCCCTCCCGGGCCCCCGAGGGCAAGCACGTGTTCTGGGCGTACGGCCACGTGCCGAACGGCTGGCGAGGCGACCTCACCGAGGCGATCGAGCGTCAGATCGAGCGCTTCGCCCCCGGCTTCCGCGACCGCGTCCTGGCCCGCGCCACCGCCGGACCGCCCGAACTCGCCGAGCGCAACGCCAACTACATCGGCGGCGACATCGCCTGCGGCGCCGCCCGCGGCCTCCAGCTCCTGCTGCGCCCCACGCTCTCCCCGCGCCCCTACGCCACCCCGCACCCGGCGGTCTTCCTCTGCTCCTCCGCGACCCCGCCCGGACCGGGCGTGCACGGCATGTCCGGGCACAACGCGGCGAAGGCCGTCTGGCGGAGCCTGCGAAAATAGACTGCCCCCATGGCCAAGTACTTCGACGTGCACCCCGACAACCCCCAGCCCCGCACCATCGGCACGGTGGCGGACTCCATCCGGAACGGGGCGCTCGTCGCGTACCCGACCGACTCCTGCTACGCGCTGGGCACCCGGCTCGGCAGCCGCGACGGCATCAGCCGCATCCGCGCCATCCGCGACCTCGACGACAAGCACCACTTCACGCTGATGTGCGCGAACTTCGCCCAGCTGGGCCAGCTCGTGCACATCGACAACGACGTCTTCCGCGCGGTCAAGGCGTCCACGCCCGGCGCGTACACCTTCATCCTCCCGGCGACGAAGGAGGTGCCGCGCCAGCTGCTCCACCCCAAGAAGAAGACGGTCGGCGTCCGCATCCCCGACCACGTCGTCACCCAGGCGCTCCTCGCCGAGCTCGGCGAGCCGCTGCTCTCCAGCACCCTGCTCCTGCCCGACGAGCCCGAGCCGCTGACCCAGGGCTGGGAGATCAAGGAGCGGCTCGACCACCAGGTCGACGCCGTGCTCGACTCCGGCGACTGCGGCACCGAACCCACCACCGTCGTCGACTTCTCCAGCGGCGAGCCCGAGATCGTCCGCCGGGGCGCGGGGGACACCACCCGCTTCGAGTAGGCATCCCCCGGCGGGACGGGGCCGGACGTCCATGTCGTTTTCTCGCCAGCCCGTGCGCCGTCCGTCCCCGATCCTGGACCCATGCACACCGACACCGAGCGCTGCGTACGGGCCGTCCAGTCGAAGGAGGCCCGCTTCGACGGCGTGTTCTTCACCGCCGTCCGCACCACCCGGATCTACTGCCGCCCCAGCTGCCCGGCCGTCCCGCCCAAGCCCGAGAACATGGAGTTCCACCCCAGCGCCGCGTCCTGCCAGCGCGCCGGCTACCGGGCCTGCAAGCGGTGCCGGCCCGACACCAGCCCCGGCTCGCCCGAGTGGAACGTCCGGGCCGACGCCGTCGCCCGCGCCGTACGGCTCATCCAGGACGGCGTCGTCGACCGCGAGGGCGTCCCGGGCCTGGCCCGCCGGCTCGGCTGGTCCACCCGCCAGATCGAGCGCCAGCTCCTCGCCGAACTCGGCGCCGGACCCCTCGCCCTGGCCCGCGCCCAGCGCGCCCAGACCGCCCGGCTGCTCATCGAGACCACCCCGATGCCCTTCGGCGAGATCGCCTTCGCGGCCGGCTTCTCCTCCATCCGCACCTTCAACGACACCGTCCGCGAGGTCTTCGCCCTCACCCCCGGCGAGCTCCGCGCCCGCGCCGCCCGCCGGTCACCGGCCGGGGCGACCGCGACCCCCGGGGTCATCAGCCTCCGGCTGCCGTTCCGCACCCCCCTCGAACCCTCCAACCTCTTCGGGCACCTCGCCGCGACCGCCGTCCCCGGCGTGGAGGAGTGGCGCGACGGCGCCTACCGGCGGACCCTGAGCCTCCCGTACGGACACGGCATCGTCGCCCTCGCCCCGCGCCCCGACCACATCGCCTGCCGGCTCCTCCTCACCGACCCGCGCGACCTCACCCACGCGATCAGCCGCTGCCGCAGGCTCCTCGACCTCGACGCCGACCCCGTCGCCGTCGACGAGCGGCTCCGCACCGACCCGCTGCTCGCCCCGATCGTCGACAAGGCCCCCGGCCGCCGGGTGCCGGGGACCGTCGACCCCGCCGAGTTCGCCGTACGGGCCGTCCTCGGCCAGCAGGTCTCCACCGCCGCGGCCCGCACCCACGCCGCCCGCCTGGTCACCGCCCACGGCGTCCCCGTGGAGGACCCCGAGGGCGGACTCACCCACCTCTTCCCGGGCCCCGAGGCGCTCGCCGCCCTCGACCCCGAGACCCTCGCCCTGCCGCGCAGCCGCCGCACCACCCTCCTCACCCTCGTCCGGGCCCTCGCCGACGGATCGCTCCCGCTCGGCCCCGCCGACGACCGCGAGGAGGCCCGCGCCCGGCTGCTCGCCCTGCCCGGCTTCGGCCCCTGGACCACCGAGATCATCGCCATGCGGGCCCTCGGCGACCCCGACGCCTTCCTCCCCGGCGACCTCGGCGTCCGCCGCGCCGCCGAAGGCCTCGGACTGCCCGGCACCCCCGCCGCGCTCACCGCCCGCGCCGCGCACTGGCGCCCCTGGCGCGCCTACGCCGTCCAGTACCTCTGGGCGACCGACGACCACCCGATCAACTTCCTGCCCGCCGAGGAGACCGCACCATGACCGCCGTCCGGCACACCGTCGTGGACAGCCCGTACGAGCCGCTGACGCTCGTCGCCGTCGACGGCGTCCTCAGCCGCCTCCACATGACCGGCCAGCGCCACCGTCCGCCCGAGGAGACCTTCGGCGAACCCGACCCGCGCCCCTTCGGCGAGGCGATCCGCCAGCTCGACGCCTACTTCGCGGGCGAACTCACCTCGTTCGACCTGCCGTTGAACCTCATCGGCACCCCCTTCCAGCTGCGCGTCTGGGAGCAGCTGCTCCGCATCCCGTACGGGGAGACCCGGACGTACGGCGAACTCGCCGAGGAACTCGGAAACCCCGGCGCCTCCCGGGCCGTGGGCCTCGCCAACGGCAAGAACCCGGTCGGCATCATCGTCCCCTGCCACCGGGTGATCGGCGCCGGCGGCGGCCTCACCGGCTACGGCGGCGGCCTGGACCGCAAGCAGCGACTGCTCGCCTTCGAATCGGGTGCGGCGCAGCCGGAGGCCCTCTTCTAGCCGGAGCCCCCGCTCCGCTCCGCCAACCGCAGCGTCCGCTCGGCGAGTTCGCCGATGCGGACGCCGTCGAAACCGAAGACGGCGCTGCGCACCCGGTCCCGCAGCGGCTCCGACCACTGCGGCGGGATCGCGGCCGCGCCGCACCGGACGCCGGCCACCGAGCCCGCCGTCGCCCCGTTGGAGTCGGTGTCCAGGCCGCCGCGGACGGTCAGCGTGATCGTACGGGTGAAGTCCCCTTCCCCGTAAAGGAGTCCGGCCGTCAGCACGGCCGCGTTCGGGACGGTGTGGATCCAGCCGAGGCCCGCCGTCCGCTCCGCGAGCTCGGCGAGCGCCTCCGACCAGCCGAGCCCCGACTCGTACAGCGCGATCGTTCCCCGTACGGTCCGGGCGAGCCGACTGCTCGCCGGGACCCGCTCCAGGCTCGTCTCCAGGGCCGAGCGCACGTCCGGCGCGGTGAAGGCCGCCGCGATCAGCGCCGCCGCCCACATCGCCCCGTACACGCCGTTCCCGGTGTGCGAGAGGACCGCGTCCCGGCGGGCGAGCGAGGCCGCCCGGCGCGGATCGCCCGGACAGGTCCAGCCGTACGCATCGGCCCGGATCAACGCCCCGATCCACTCCTGGTACGGATTGTCGTACGTGGCCGTCAGCAGCGGCCGCAGCCCGTTCGCGAGGTTCCGGTAGGCGACCCGCTCCGCCGTGAACGTCTGGAGGTACGGCAGCCGCAGCAGCCACTCCTCGCCCACCTGCTCGGTCGTGAACGCGAAGCCGCGCGTCTCCAGGAGGTGCAGCCCCAGGACCGACCAGTCGACGTCGTCGTCCCGGCAGCTCCCGTCGATCCCGCCCCGCACGCACCGCTCCCACTCGGGCCGCAGCTCGAAGCCCTCCGCCCCGGGCGGCGGGGGCGGGAGGTAGTCCGTCAGCGGGAGCGCCCCCGCCAGCCGCAGATAGGCGTCGATGCGCTCCCGGGTCCAGTGGTCACCGCGCTCCACGGGCTTGCCGAGCATGTTCCCGGCGATCCGGCCCGTCCAGCCGCCCAGGATCCGGTCCCCGAGCTCCCCGTCCGTGAAACCCATACCTCCGGTGTACCGAACCGGGCGGCCGGGCGCGCGCCGAGCGTCAGCCCTCGCCGGGCGGCGGTTCCGCGCCCGTCCGGGCCTTCTCCACCTGCCGGGACCGCTGGAGGCGGTCGCCGCCCTTCTCGTCCATCGCCTCCCCGACCAGGGCCCGCACCGCGTCCCGCAGCCCGTGCAGGGCGTGGTGCCGGGCCGGTCCCGCCCCCGGGTCCTCCCGCAGCTCCCGCAGGAGCGCGAAGCACAGCACCAGCATCACGACCACGAACGGCAGCGCCACCAGGATCGTCGCCGTCTGCAGCGACTTCAGACCGCCCGCCACGAGCAGCACCGCCGCCACGGCGGCCATCAGGACGCCCCAGGTCACCACCAGCCAGGTCGGCGGGTGGAGCGCGCCGCGGCTCGTCAGCGAGCCCATCACCAGCGAGGCCGAGTCCGCGCTCGTGATGAAGTACGTCATCACCAGGAGCATCGCGAGGACCGAGGTCACCGTCCCGATCGGCAGCGCCTCCAGCATCGCGAAGAGCGAGGCCTCGGCGCCGTCCTTCATCGCCGTCGCCAGGTCCGCCGCGCCCGTCGACTCCAGCCGGATCGCGGTCCCGCCCATCACGCAGAACCACACCACCGTCGCCCCCGACGGCACGAGCAGCACCCCCACCAGGAACTCCCGGATCGTCCGGCCGCGCGAGATCCGGGCGATGAAGGTGCCGACGAACGGCGCCCAGGACAGCCACCACGCCCAGTAGAAGATCGTCCACGCCCCCAGCCACTCACGGTCGGTGAACGCGCCCGTACGGCTCGCCATCGGCAGCAGCTGGTCCAGGTAGCCGCCGACGGAGGCCGGGATGGTGTCCAGGATGTAGACCGTCGGGCCGAGCAGGAACACGAAGAGCATCAGACAGCCCGCGAGGACGATGTTCAGCGTGGACAGCCACTTCACGCCCTTGTGCAGCCCGGAGAACGCCGACAGGACGAAGGCCGCCGACAGCGCCACGATGATGATCAGCTGCGTGGCCGTCGAGTTCTCCACGTCCATCGTCAGGTTCAGCCCCTCGGCGACCTGGAGGGCGCCGAGCCCCAGACTCGTCGCCGTGCCGAACACCGTCGCGAACACCGCGAGCAGGTCGATCGCCTTGCCCGGCCAGGCATCCGCCCGGCGCGCCCCCATCAGCGGCACGAACGCGGAGCTCAGCCGGTTCCCCCGGCCCTTGCGGAAGCCCGCGTACGCCAGCGCGAGGCCCGCGATGCCGTAGATCGCCCACGGCGTCAGCGTCCAGTGGAAGAACGAGTACTCCAGGGCCGTCCGGGCCGCCGCGCCCGTCCCCGGCGCGACCCCGCTCGCCGGCGGAGGGAACAGGAAGTGCGTCAGCGGCTCCCCGACCCCGTAGAACATCAGGCCGATGCCCATGCCGGCGCTGAACATCATGGCGATCCACGCCAGGTTCGTGAACTCCGGCTCGGAGTCGTCCGCGCCCAGCCTGATCCGGCCGAAGCGGCTGAACGCGATCACCAGGCACAGCACCAGGAAGGTGTCCGCGGCGACCACGAACAGCCAGGCGAAGTTCGCCAGCACCCACTTCAGTGCGGAGGAGGACGCGCTGTCGAAGGAGTCTTCGCCGAGCGCCGCCCAACCGACGACCGCGGCGACCGCGGCGACCCCGATCCCGATGACCTTGCCGTCGGGCGTGCCATCCGGAACGATCTTTTCCGTGCTCATGCGACCCCACTATGGTGCGGAATATCGCCTTATCAGGGAGTGGCACGCCGTCCGGACGTACGGATAGGGTCTGCCTCGGCGCGACTGCACGTTCGAAAGCAAGGGATGCAAGGTGACGGACGGAGCAGCAACTCAGGTCGCTCACGTGCTCGTGGCGGCCGACAAGTTCAAGGGCTCGCTCACGGCCGTGCAGGTCGCGGAGCGGGTCACAGCAGGACTGCGACGGGTCGTCCCGGAGCTCACGGTGGAGACCCTGCCCGTCGCGGACGGCGGCGACGGCACCGTCGCGGCGGCCGTCGCGGCCGGCTTCGAACGGCGCGAGGTCCGCGTGACGGGCCCGCTCGGCGAACCGGTCACCGCGGCGTACGCGCTGCGCGGCACCACCGCCGTCGTCGAGATGGCCGAGGCCTCGGGCCTCCAGCTGCTCCCGCCCGGCGTGTTCGCCCCGCTGACGGCGACCACGTACGGCTCCGGGGAACTGCTCCGCGCCGCCCTCGACGCCGGCGCGACCACCCTCGTCTTCGGCGTCGGCGGCAGCGCCACCACCGACGGCGGCGCCGGCATGCTCGCCGCGCTCGGCGCCCGCTTCCTCGACGCGGACGGCGAGCCCGTCGGACCCGGCGGCGCGCCCCTGGCCGACCTCGCCACGGCCGACCTCAGCGGCCTCGACCCCCGCTTCGCCTCGGTCGACCTCATCCTCGCGAGCGACGTCGACAACCCGCTCACCGGCCCCAAGGGCGCGCCCGCCGTCTACGGCCCGCAGAAGGGCGCCACCCCGGACGACGTCCGCACCCTCGACGCGGCCCTCGCCCACTTCGCCGCCGTCCTGGAGAAGGCCGTCGGACCGCGCGCCGCCGAAGCGGCCGTCGCGCCCGGCGCGGGCGGTGCGGGCGGCATCGGCTACGGCGCGCTCATCCTCGGCGCGAGCTTCCGGCCCGGCATCGAGCTGATGCTGGAGGTCCTGGGCTTCGCCCCCGCCCTGGAGCGCGCCACCCTCGTCGTCACCGGCGAGGGCTCCCTCGACGAGCAGACCCTCCACGGCAAGGCCCCCGCCGGCGTCGCCGCCGCCGCCCGCGCCGCCGGCAAGGAGGTCGTCGCGGTCTGCGGCCGCCTCGCCCTCCCGGCCGAGGCCCTGGGCACGGCCGGCATCCGCCGCGCCTACCCCCTCACGGACCTGGAGCCCGACACCGCGAAGTGCATCGCGAACGCGGGCCCGCTCCTGGAGGAAGTGGCGTCGAACATCGCGCGGGACTTCCTCTCCTAGTCCGTTGTGGGGGGGGGGGGGGGGGGCGGGGGGGCGGCCGCCCCCACCCGGCGGGGGGCGGGCGCCGGCCCCGCGCCGACCCCCCCCCCACCCCCCGGGTGGAGTGGGGCGCGGGGGAGGGGGCA